>CAZTTD010000005.1:7976-10163 GCA_964616925.1 uncultured Actinomyces sp. | reverse complement strand
CGCCCTCGCCCTCGCCCGAATTGTTCCACTCCGCGGACGCTGTGCCCTCCACCTCCCCGGACCCCGTGCCTTCGCCTTCCCCCTCTGCCGAGCCGCAGGACGAATACGAGGATGAACACGAGGATGAATACCAGGGCGGCGATGACGTCACGCGCCTATCGACCGAGGGATCGCGACGAAGGAGTCAAGCAGAGACAAGCAGTGCGGCGATCACCGATTCCGTCTACGCACCCAGACAGTTGCCGGTGGATGACGGGCCGGGGAAGGACCCAACGTTCATTCGCTCCGGAACGGGGAAGACCGCGGCGGTAGGAAACGTTGGGGAGCAGACTGTCATTGCGTCAGCGCCCCCAAGGTTCACGCCAGGCATGAACGCGGGGACGTTCCCCGGAGACACGCAGACTCTGCCGGCTCCGGTACCTCTTACGACGAGGGCGCCTACCGGGTACCCTCAACCACTTCCGGCTCCCAGCCCTGAACAATCAAGGAAATGGGCGCAGTCACGTCGCACGGAGCCCGGGCCGACCGGGGCACCGATCGTTCCACCAACGCCGGGTATGCCGCGACCCGGAATGCCCGCTCCTCCGCGTGCGCCCCAGGGTTTCGGCGGTCAGCCGATTCAACAGGCGCCCGCGCCGGCAAGCGAACCCGCGGAGAAAGGCTGGCCAGTTGTACTCTTGGGCGTTCTCATTGGGCTCCTCGCTGCGTTGCTAATCGGCGCCATCACATGGTTTTTCTTCCTGCGGGATGATGGGGGCTCGAGTGCTGGCTCCCAAACCCAGACGATGGCGGAGGCCGACGCCGAGGCCGCAGCGGCCAGGGCAGCAGAGGAAGAGGCGGCTGCTGAAGAGGCAGATCGCCTGGCAGCAGAACGAGCCCGGGAGGAAGAAGCAGCCCGGGCGGCCCAGGAAGAGGAAGAGACTCGAAGCCGGGAAGTGCGCTTCCCCGCGCCCACTAACGCTGTTGCGATTTCTTGGCTAATCTCCCCGTCCTCGAACATCTCCTGCCAGTTGGACGCAGAAAGCGTTAGGTGCAGTATCTACGCTGCGAACTTTGATCTTTCGGCGCCCGGGTGCACCGCCAAGCCCTACACGATTATTGCGGACGAGGACGGGACCAGGTGGGATTGCACGCTTCCGCCGGTGTCGAATGCAAGTTCCGCACCTACGCTTGGATATGGCTCATACGCGGCATCGGGAGATGTTGCGTGTCAGTCCAACCAGCAGGGCATGAGCTGCTGGGACACGATTAGCGGCTACTCTTTCGCGATCGCACGCCAAGGATTCATGATGGGATCCAACGGTGTCATTTCGCAATCAGAGTTCCCCTGGAACTAGGGATCGTCCTTGGTGGCGATGGCGCCCGCTGACCCGCGCAGTCTGGCGTTGACACCGGTGAGGTAGCTGGCACATCGATTCGCAATCGGGCGTTTTACATCCTTCTTTTTCCTAAGACCGATGGTTATCCCCAATATCGAGGGTTAATCCTGGGATTAACCCTCGATCATGTGCCACAACATTCGGTCTTAGGAAACCAGCGCGGGCAAAACAGAAAACCGGTGCGGGCAAACACCGGGAGTGTTGACGAAACCGCCGAAAAACGAGAGTCCGTCCTGACACCGCACGAACTATCGATGGTTGTGGCCAACTATCGAAGGTTGTTCCCGGGCACAAGCATCGATAGTCGGCCACATCTTTCGATAGTTGGACCGCTGTTCTACACAGTTCGATTCCTGCGCATCCCCGTTCGGTACCTCGTCGAGGCTACATTGCGGGGCCGAAGATACATACGGGGTAGCAGAAAGGCAACAAAAAAATATTGTAATTTTTACCCCGTATGTATCTTGGGCCCCCTGATGTACCTTCGACGGTTCATGTCTGCCTTCTGGACATGAGCTGCTCCTACTTGGTGATTCTCTGGACTCCATCGGTAATCGAGGGATGCGGTGAGTGATCAAGGTGGGTAATCGAGGGATGTGGTGAGTGATCGAAGGATATTCCCAGGCACAACCCTCGATTAGGCGCCACATCCCTCGATCAGGTCCCCGGACGCAGGCTGCGAAGAGACGCCCACAGCCCAGGCCGCGGGACACTCACGAACAGGCACACGCGAATCGGCGCCCACAAAGAGACGACGGCGAAGAGACGGCTATGAGGAGAGGCTGCGGCGAAGAGACGCCCGAGCCGC
>CAZTTD010000005.1:0-7876 GCA_964616925.1 uncultured Actinomyces sp. | reverse complement strand
GCCGCCAGGATCGCCAGGGCCGCCAGGATCGCCTAGATCGTCTGGATCGCCTAGATCGTCAGCCCGACCGTAACCGGCTCTGGTTCCAAGACCACACCGAAGTGGTCTTCCACCCCACGTTTTACCGCCTGTGCCAGTGCGACTACATCATCACTGGTTGCACCGCCACGGTTTGTGATCGCAAGAACGTGCTTGGTTGACAGACGTGCGCGGGCATCTGGGGTCAGCCCAAAGCCTTTCCCAAAGCCAGCCTGCTGGATCAACCAGGCTGCGGATGTCTTGATCCGAGCTTCGCCACCCGACGCCGGGTCTGCCCCATCGCCCTCGACCGGGAAACGGGGCGCCTTGAAGGTCAGCACTTCGTTTGCCTCGCGCTCCGTCAAAATGGGGTTCGTGAAGAAGGACCCCGCGCTCCACGTGTCGTGATCAGCCGGGTCCAAGACCATCCCCTTGGATGCCCGCAAAGCAAGAACGTGAGAACGGACTTCCTCCAGCGGCGCCCGCTCACCCGTTTCCACACCGAGCGCACGCGCCAGTTCCGCATACTTCACGGGAGCGGAAAGCTCACTTGGGACCAAGTTGAGTCCAATACTGAGCACCACCCAGCGACCAGTGTTTTTCCATGTGAGGCCACCGCCGGCCTTCTTGTTATGCAAGGACCGCTTGATAACAGAATCACGGTAGCCCAACTGCAAGTCGGCCCGGGACATGGTCCTCACGTGCCCACGCAACCTGTCGTAGGCCCGCACGAACGCCAGATTCTGTCCGACTTCCCGCCCGTAGGCGCCAATATTCTGCACCGGGGCCGCTCCGACCGTTCCGGGAATTCCAGACAGCGCCTCAATGCCCGACCACGATTCGGACGCAGCGTAAGCAACCAGGGCATCCCAGTTCACGCCGGCAGTCGCTTCCACCAAAACCGACTGCGCAGTCCGATGATGGACGGTGAAGTCCCCGCGATCATACTTCACAACCGTCCCAACGAACGGCGCGTCAGACACCACCACATTAGATCCACCACCAAGGACCAGAAGTTCCTCATGGTTTTCGTCGAACTGTGCCGGAAGCGGCTTCCAACGCGGCTCACCCTCCGGGTCACCTTTCAGGAGGCCATTGGCACGGTCATGGTCCGCGACAACCTGGATCAGTTCTTCTTCAATCTGAGTGTTGACCTGCTTGGTCGGAGTTCCCCCGACCCGAAGCGTTGTCTGTGAAGAGAGGGGGATTGGCTGGCCTGCCATGTCTTCCACTGCTCCTTGAACCTTACGTCAGGTCGCTACCGACCTCTGATCCGTCAAAGCATACCTGTCGGGAGCCCGGTCATGCAGACCCGCTAGCCACGTGGACGAACGAGGGCGTTAAACACCATTTCAACAACTCCAAGAAACATCGTAGGTCGGTGACTCTGGGACGTATGGGAGTACCTCGCGAGTCAAAGTCCGCGGCGACGCGATAGGGATCGTGTCTGGCTCCGCTAAATGTCCGCAAAACCTTTGGGAACACTATGCTTAGTTGGACGAACTGAACGCGTTCAGATTGTAATATGACGGCTCTATTTTGGAGGGGCAAGGTTGGATTACCTAACCGCCAGACAGGATGATGGCTCACCGGTAGAACCTCCGCCCTCGCCACCAAACGGATGGGTCGATGCCGGGAACGTTCCCGCTCCCCAAGCTGAAGCAAACGGCGCGTCTGATTATGACGCATTTGGACACGACTGGGTTCCTCCGCTGAACGTCACTACAGGAAAGCAAACCTGGGACTTGGAGCCGGGACGAACCTACGTGTTTGGCCGGGGCGCGGACGCAGACATTGTGATTGATCGCGACTCTGTCTCCCGCCGACATTTCAGCCTGGATGCCGACGACGGTTACTGGGTTGTGCGGGACTTGGGCAGCACCAATGGAATCTACTTCGACGACCAGCGGGTAACAGAATGGGCGGTAACCGGGCCCACCCAGCTGCGTTTGGGGGAAAGCAGCGGAGACCAGGTTGTCGTAGCCACACCACAGGGAACGGTATTTGAAGATTTCCCGGAAGACGCAACCGTTCATAGTGGTGGCGGCACGGAACTCCCCACGCCTCCGCCCCCACCGGTGGAGGACGTATTCGACCAAGAGCCGCTCTACTCCTCCTTCGATGTCGCCCCTGTCTGGGATGTGGCGGGGCACGTTCACCCGTTTGACCCCAGTGCCCCGCTGCTCCCCGCCGTTGATGACACCACGCGCCTAGCCTCTGACGACGGCTCAAGCCCGCGCGGCAGCGTCTTGGACTACGACGCGCGCGGGAGACAACGGACGCTCACCAGCGGGTCTTCGCAACGCTACGTCACCGGCTTCTTTGACAGCCGTATGTCAACGGAAGGGGTGATCGGACGCTCCGCCTCTGCGACGATAAGCGTCACGGACCCGCTGGTATCCAGGCAGCATGCTCATCTCCAGGTGACTGCTGACGGCATCGTACTGAGTGACCTGCGCTCCTCCAACGGCACATTTGTGAACGGGCGGCGTGTACGGGAAGTGTGGCTTGTTGAAGGGGACTTGGTCACGGTGGGCAACACCGACCTGGTGCTCAACAACGGCGTCCTCGCTGCAAAGGTGCGGGAAAACGTTGAGGCGCCATCTCTTGTGGCCAGCGGAGTTGAGCTGGTCCTCCCCGGAGGAAAACGCCTTCTGGACGGGATCTCCGTTGGGTTGAACCAGGGGAGTCTAACGGCCATCGTCGGGCCGTCGGGAGCAGGGAAGTCCACGTTCGCAAAAGTGATCTCTGGATTGGCGTCCCCCACGGGCGGCAAGGTCTACTTGGATGGGTTCGACATCCATGAGAACTATGAAATCTTGCGGTCACGCATAGGGTTCGTACCCCAGGACGATGTCGTCCACGGACTGCTCACGGTTGATCAAGCGATGCGGTCCACCGCGAAACTACGGCTGCCGGGCGCGACCCTTGCAGACCGTGAAGCGACTATCGACCGGGTACTGAATGAGCTGGAGCTGGACCAGCACCGGTCCACTCGGATCGACCGATTGTCAGGTGGGCAGAGGAAGCGCGTGTCAACTGCGATTGAGCTCTTGACGGGTCCTGAGCTTTTGCTGCTGGATGAACCAACTTCCGGGTTGGACCCCGCCCTCGACCTCACGGTTATGCAGATGCTGAGGCGTCTTGCTGACGCCGGGCGCGTGGTTGTCGTCGTGACGCACTCTGTTGCGCAGCTGGAAAGCACGTGCGACAACCTGCTGTTTCTGGCACCGGGTGGCAAGACTGCGTACTGGGGCCCCGTTGCCGGCGTGCAGGAAGCGTACGGTGAACAGGACTGGGCAGAGATTTTCGCCAATGTCGCGGCCAACCCGACGCTGGCACACGCACAACACCTGAGCCGCGCTGGGATGGAGTTGCCCCATGCGATGCCCGTGAAAACAGTCACCGAAATTCCAAAGAGAGCCTCAAAGCACCACTGGTCGCAAGGGAAGACTCTCATTGGCCGCCAGATCCGCCTGACGATCGCGGACCCGGGTCTGCTGGTGTTTCTCCTTGGTTTGCCGCTCATTTTGGGCGGGCTGGCCCTAGTGGTACCCGGTGACGCGGGGTTTGGGGTCGCGCAGGTGGACTCCCCCTCTGAGGCCAACAACCTGCTGGTCCTGCTCATTTTGGGAGCGGCGTTCATGGGGGCCGCGCTTTCGGTGCGCGACCTGGTTGGGGAACGCCACATTTACCACCGGGAGCGCGCGGCAGGCTTATCTTCCGTCGCCTATGTTGCGTCAAAGTTTTTGATTCTGGGGGCGCTCACCGCCATCCAAGCGGTCGAGCTCACCTTGGTAGTGGGGTTGGGTAAGGACACTCCTGGCGAGGGCGCATTGCTGTCATCCCAGTGGGTAGAACTGGGCATCGTAGTGTGGCTGACGGCTTGGTCGTCCGCGATGTTGGGCTTGCTTGCGTCCGCGTTGGTGCAGACAGGTGAACAAACGATGCCGGTTTTAGTGGTCTTGGTGATGGTCCAGCTGGTGATGACGGGCGGCATGATCCCGGTGACGGACCGGGCGGGTTTGGAACAGCTTTCTTGGCTGGTGCCATCCCGGTGGGGATTCGCCGCGGGCGCCTCAACCATCGACCTGCGTGAAGCAGTGCCAGGGGTTCCCGAGGAGGCACTGTGGCAGGCCACGACAAGTCAGTGGCTGACGAACTCCGCCATCGTCCTCGCCATGATCGTGATCCTCACGTTCCTCACCTGGTGGAATGTCAGACTGAAAAAGGGCAGCCGGGCACTTTAGAAGTGCGGACAGGATGAAATATGAGTGCAAGTCGTCGGGGAATCGGTGCCAGCAGCAAGCAGGCAATTTGGATTCCCGTTGCGTCTGGTCTGGTTGCCTTCACTCTAACCATTGGCACTGTCGCTGCCTTCGGCCACCCCTTGCATGGGTCAGAAGAAGAACAGGCACCACCCGCTGCTTCCCGTGAAGCGGAGTCTGGGCCTGAATCTGAGTCTGTGGCGGTAGAAGTCATTGACGAGATTGAAGAGCCCGCCTACCCCGTAGTTGGCTACGTGGATCATTCAATCAAGTGGTCGGATGAGACCGTGTGGCAGGTCCCGGTTGACGCGCCGATAGAGACGTTTCCGTTTGATTCGCAACCAGTTATTTCCGACTTCGATTCCGGCTGCACTGACGTGCAAGTCCAGTGGCTGACCGAGCACGCGGTACCTCAGCAGTTCTTCGCTTGGGGAGATGCTGGCAATGCGCTACACCTAGAAATCAACAATGACGTCTACGACTCAACCGTCACGCTGACGGACATCCGCTTCGACGGGGAAGAGGTGCCCAGCGTCCCTATGATTCAGTTCGCGTGCCCCTTCAATAGCATTGGAGAGGCGTTCAATCAGGTGCCGCAGATCGGCGTCGACGGGAAACCAGCGGTGTGGGGACCAGACTTCGGGATGGGCATGCCAGGGGGCATGATCGCTGAAGAAATGGCTGAAGGTACGCCATTGAACTTTGGCTTGAGCCCCGCTCAAACAGGCCATTTGACGCTGCTGCGATCGAAAGAAGTGGACTCAAGTAAGCAGTATGCGGGGAACATCGTCGCGGCTGTCGATGGATCTTCAGCGCAGACCGTCGTAATCGGGGAGGATGCGGTCTTCTGGAGGGCTCCTGAGAGCGGCTATTGGTTCGGGTACGGGCCCCGCTCCTACGGCGCAATCCAGTGTCACAGCGGGAAGGGCATTCCGGAAGGAGCACTTTGGTTGGACTACGCCGATGCTCCGGCATGTTCTAAAAACGAGGTCGTAGCGATGTTTGAGGAGCTCCGTTAGAAACACTCACGTCGCGTCCGTGCCCACCCTGTGTGTGGGCGCCCCACGATGGCCGGGTGCTTTACGAGAAACTTGCGAAGTCCGAGGAGTCTGGCGTCGTAGTGTCCCCCGTCGGTAGGTGGTACATGATTTCCACAAGGCTGGTCCGTTGCCCGTCGAACGTGCGCGTCACGGTTGCTGACCCGCTGCCGAAGCAAGACATGCACCAGGGGTCATCGGCCACGAGGATACCTGGCAACTCGTATGTAAAGGACTGGCCCTGCACCTGCAGGTTGTCGATGAACACACCCGCCGGGAGACCCTGCACATCTTCCGTGCGCCCAGAGTTTTGTGATTCAATCAAGTTGCCATCCACGTCGTAGATAGCCCAAGGGGCCATAGAAGAGGACGTCCCTATGTGGCACTGGAATGTCGCGACTGTGAAGGCTTTCCCGTCAATCATCATCGGTTCTGCTTCCAAAAGCGTGAACTGACTTGTCGCATAGGGTTGTCCCACGACCTCTCCGCCCGCGAGGGACTGAAAGGCGGAAGCACCCTCCCCCATTACCCACTCCACGCACGCTTCGGGAAGCTCTATCGTGGAGTTGGCCAAGTCCGCATACGTAAGTGCAACCTCCGGGTCTGGCTCCGGTTCCGATTCTGGTTCCAATACGGCAGGCTTGTCGACGCCCTCGACCTCATCATTGGCAACGGCAGAGTCCGCCGCGTCTTCCACGGTATCCTTCCCGCCGCTCCCCAATGGCAACACCAAGGTAAGTGCGAGGGCGGCTCCAATACCAACGAGGGCGGTGGCCACCGCGATCAGGACCACCTTCACCCACGGAATCCTTTTCTCCGGTGTTGGCGGAGGGGGCGGCAAGGGTACTTCCGAGAACGGTACCGGACCACCGGTGGGGTAAGGGTACGTCTGGGGTTCCTGAGGTATCTGCGCATTTCGGCTGATAACCGGTGGGACTGGCGGAGGTGGCAGGTTAGGAGGGATCGGCGGGGTTTCATGGCCCAAGTTCCACTGTGAATCCGTCATAGTAACTCCTGGGAAACAAGTGGGATTGCCCCACTGACACGAAAAGCCCCGCGCACCCATCATATGGGCAGGCGGGGCCTTGCATGAGCGCGATACGCGCCCGTTAGTTCTCTAGCGGGTCTCCCTATGTGAGGTTGACTTGTTGCACCGCGGGCAGAACTTCTTCAGTTCCAGGCGGTCAGGGGTGTTACGACGGTTCTTCTTGGTGATGTAATTGCGTTCCTTGCACTCCGAGCATGCCAAAGTGATCTTGGGACGTACATCTGAGGACTTGCTTGCCACAGTAATTCCTTAAGGTTTCCGCAAGCGGACCTTGCGGGGATACAAATAAGCTCGACTGATTCTACGAAGCTACACGCCTTCGCGCCAACTCTGGTGACGGACAACTCACACCTTACATCCGAGTTGGGCGAGGGCGATAATGCAAACCGGCCTTCGCCCTCGCCAGAATCTGGCTGTCAGCAGTACCCACACCCGTGCCGGAATGTTGGATGTGGTCCTACTTTGCAAAATCCACGTTGTCTTACGGTCCGATTTCCCTTAGAACCCGTGCTGGGTTGCCTACTGCCACAACATTCGCCGGAATGTCGCGTGTCACGACAGCGCCAGCTCCGACCACGCTGTTGTCTCCAATCGTGACTCCTGGGCAGACGATCACTCCGCCTCCAAGCCACACGTTCTTACCTATGACGATAGGTTCAGCGGCTTCAAGCTTGGCGCGCCGGGCATCTGGATCAATAGGGTGTGTCGGGGTGAGAAGTTGGACGTTCGGTCCGATTTGGCAGTCGTCCCCAATGGTGATCGTCACGACGTCAAGTGCCATGAGGTTGTAGTTGATGAAGACTCTGTCCCCGATCAGTATGTTTTCCCCATAGTCCACGTACAGGGGCGGCTTGACGTAGGAGTCCTCCCCTAATGCACCTAGGAGTTCCGCGAGGATCTCCCTAGCGTTTGGGTCCGCCTCTATTTCTGCCTGGTGGTAAGCGGCAGCCAGTGCCACTGCTTTCGCTGCCACGGCGGCGTTCTCAGGGTCGCCGCCGATATACATGTCTCCCGCTAGCATCCGCTCACGGTGGGTACGGGGATCGCCCTCGAAATAATCCTTCATATGAGGACCCTATCAACCCGAATAAGTGTTTAGGTGGGCAACCGGTTGAAGCATTGTGTGCCCTGTGTGAGCATTTGGGGCCGGCCATATTTTCCGGCTCTGCGTTTAGCGTTCTGGAGCGCATCCCGCTCTGGAGCAAAGGAATATGGAGACGCTTCCGTCGCGGCTCTGAAGTTGTAGCGAGGGGGGGACTCGAACCCCCGACCTTACGATTATGAGTCGTACGCTCTAACCAGCTGAGCTACCTCGCCACAATCGTTTCTAACTCTCGTTAGAGACGATCAGAGCCCCGAAAGGGAATTGAACCCTTGACCTTCTCCTTACCATGGAGACGCTCTGCCGACTGAGCTATCGGGGCAACAGACGAAAGATTACTTCAGTTCTGCGCACCTACGCAAACTCGGTTGGGCCCATATGCCAGAAGTCACCAAATTTGAGA
>CAZTTD010000004.1:2703-58466 GCA_964616925.1 uncultured Actinomyces sp. | reverse complement strand
TCGAAGGTTAATCCCGGGATTAACCCTCGATCATGTGCCACAACCTTCGGCCTTACTGAAGGACAGTCATGCGGAAGGACCACGCCAGTGCTGAGATGCCGACCACGCCACAGTTGTGGTGCCGTGTACGCCGGTGCTCAGCTGCCGGCTTCGCCAGTGCTCAGTCGGCGTCTACGCCAAGGCGCAGTAACTACTTACGCCACCTACTACTTACGCGATCTACTACTTACGCCACCTACCACTTACGCCTCCAGGTACTCTGCAAGCGCGGCTTTTGCATCCCGCGGGGTGAATCCAGTCGCTTCAAGCTTCTCCAAGGAGAGCCGGCTGTTCAGCGGGCGCGGCGCCACATCCTTGCCTTCGAAGTAGACAGCAGTTGATACTCCGGTGATCCGGTCAGGATCATTCCCCGTGTACTCGAAAACAAGGCGCGCGATCTCCGCCCACGACATTGCCGGACCCTCATTCGTCAGGTTGTATATGCCCGGCTGTGGGCGGGTCTGGATCAGATGCTTGATTCCCTCAGCCAAATCCTGCGTGAACGACAAACGCCCAATCTGGTCGTCGACAACCGACGGATCTATGCCCCTGTCCGCCAACGATGCCATTGTTCGCACAAAGTTATTCCCGTCGCCGATGACCCATGACGTGCGCACGATGTAATGGGACGGCAAGAGCGAAACTAGGGCGTCTCCGGCTGCTTTCGTCTGCCCATATACGCTCAGTGGACACACCGGGTCGGTCTCCACATACGCGCCGTCCTTAGTCCCATCAAACACATAGTCGGTTGAGACGTGCACGAACGTGATGTTGTGGCGCCCCACATGGTGAATCAACCGCGAAAGCCCCGTGACGTTTGCACCCCAGCATGCGACCCGTCCCTCTTGGGTCTCAGCCGCATCGACTGCAGTAAAGGCTCCCGCGTTTATCACCGTGTCGTACTCATTCCAGGGCACCGATTCCAAGGTCGACTCCACGGTGAAATCAACTTCATCTTGATCCTTGGAATCAGCTTCAGGCAGGACTTCCGCCAGGGCACGCCCCAGTTGCCCACCTGCCCCCAGAACCAGTGTCCGCTTCGGTTTCATGGGGGTAACGTCCTTGAGCCTTGGGTGCGCCAGGTCTTTCGCGCTGCGCTCACTCTCCTCCAGCGGAATTGGCCACGGGATCGCGGCAGTCTCATCCTCTAGGTTCAAGAATGTGTACTGGTCCTGCGCCTGGGCGCTCCAGTGGTCGTTCACCAAGTAGGTATACGCAGTGTTGTCCTCAAGCGTCTGGTAACTATTGCCAACGCCGCGCGGCACAAAAATAGCTGAATCTGGGCCCATTTCCGCGGTGAAAACTACGCCGAAGGTGGGCCCTTCCCGCAGGTCAACCCAGGCACCAAAAATGCGCCCCGTCGCGATTGATACGTATTTGTCCCACGGTTCAGCGTGCACGCCCCGCGTCGCGCCGCGGGAGTCATTGAACGACACGTTGTTCTGCACCGGACCGAAGTCGGGGAGCCCGGCTTCCACCATCTTCTCCCTCTGCCAGTTCTCCTTGAACCAGCCGCGGTTGTCACCGTGGACGGGCAGATCCAGAAGGAGCAGACCGGGGATTGGCGTTTCATGGACTGTCAGCGGGTTCGCACACATTGATGCTTCGTATCCTTTTCAATCAGGTGATCCCGCGGCGCCCGCGGTTGCACGTAGTCCGTAACCGGTCGACTACAGCTTAGTTTCTGAACTCTATTCTGCCGGGCCTACGCGCATTGTCACCGCTTCCTGTTTGGCTATGCGCTCCACGTCTGGGCCTCCGCCGGGGACCCAGACTGCGGTGGCGCCCCTAAGCCACAGCTGGATCAGTTGCGCCGTGAACGTAACGGGAGAGGCGGTGGTTAGGAGTACGCGGTGTCCGTCCAGTCTGCCCATTTCTATGGGCGAGGGCGGATTGCCACCTGCATCCGACCTCTCTCCGGTTCTCAAGATCGATGGTCGGCCACTTGCCTCTGTGTCCCCATCTGGGGACGCATTGACGTTTTTCAAACCCAACAGGTCCACGGTCAGAAGATCGGAGATGCGCAGGCCGTTGCGCGGAACTGCCCCGTCAGCTTCGGTTGCCCCGTCGCGGAGTGGGTCCGTCAGCCACTCCGGAAGCGTCCAGTCGGCATCTTCGCCCACGATAACTGTGCTTGGGTCTGCGGCGTAAGGGTTCTCCACCTCATCCCCGTAGGACATGACATCAGCCGTCCCGTCGGTGATCCCAAACGGCAGCTCTCCTGGCCAAGCGAATCCGAAGGAGTCAGTGCTTTGGACGACCAGAACATCGGGTCCGCCCTGGTCCTGCAGCGACTCAAGAAAGTAGATATCGGTACTGACGCCAAAGTCACAGTCCGGTCCGAACGAGGGCGAGCGCAACTCCATTCCGCGCAACCAACAGGTGGCAATCCAGAACGGTGCGCGCCAGTGCGGCGACAGCTCCGCCACGAAGGACGTTGCCCCGAAGGGGAATTCGCTGTCCAGAAAGTTGTCTGTTTTGGCTATCCACCGACGCGCGACGGGGCCACCCAACTCCACACGTTCCCTAACGGGGTTTGACCCCGACGTCTCAGATTCGCTCCATGGATAAGGGGCAAACCATGTCAGCGCGGGCCCTGAAGTTGCGGACAGGAAGTCTGTAAGGGTAGTTGATTGAAGTTTCACGTAACCAGCCTAGGCAAAGGTGACGATTCTAGGCGTCCAATCCCACAGTGGAAGTGCAACACGCGGGGCTGACCAGCATTGAGTGGACAAAAACGTCCCGTCCACTTGACAGAGTGCGAACAACACCCATGTAATTAGACGAGGTCGCGGCAGCGACGCGACGATCTGGTGGGGGCTGTATGTGGAACATATTCGGTGAGGGCGCCATTGCGCTCACGGTTGTCTCCGACGCCGAATCACCCGACTACGTGCTTGATGGCCCCCTGGCTTGGCAGCGCGATGCGCTTTGTGCTCAGACAGACCCCGAAGCGTTCTTCCCTGAAAAGGGCGGATCTACACGTGAAGCGAAAGCCGTTTGCGCGTCATGCGAAGTGCGCGCGCAGTGCCTGGAGTATGCGTTGGCCAATGATGAACGCTTCGGTATCTGGGGCGGACTCTCAGAAAGAGAGCGGCGGCGCCTGCGGCGCGAAGCTTCTTAGTGGCTCATCTGATGTCTTTTCTCCCTACCTCTTCAGAGGCGGAACGCGTTGAACGCGACACCGTGGCTGCCATCGTGGTCCTTGCACCCGAAGGTGAGGGCCGCGACGTCGGGCGTACCGAAACTGTGCGTTCCGTCTTGGGTCAGGACCACCGCCCCCAGCTCTTGATTGTTGTTGATACTTCTGAAGAAGATCAGAAAACGGATCCCGCGCTTGCTCGGCTTCTGAAACAGGCGGGTGGGACCGATGGGGAGGGCGAAACTCAAGGGGTGAGGATCGTTAGCGTGTCAACGCCCGGCTCTCCCACGTTCGCGGATGCTGTGTCGACGGCGTTGCCTCAGGTCCGCGATTTGGACAGCTTCGATTGGCTGTGGCTCCTCCACGATGACGTGGTCGCGACCCCCGACGCCCTCGACCAACTTCTGGAAGTAGCACGCGGAAGTCGGAATATCGGAGCTATTGGACCCAAGCAGGTGAGGTACGGGAAGCGTGACCACCTCTTGGAAGCTGGCATAGACGCTACCCCAACCGCGCGCCGTGTCCACACACTTGAACCTGATGAGATGGATCAGGGACAGTATGACGGGCGCGAAGAAGTGTTGGCTATCGGAAGCGCGGGCGCCCTCGTTCGCAGGGACCTCTTCGTTGAGCTTGGGGGTTTGGACCCGAACCTAGGTCCTTTTGGTGATGGTCTTGAGTTCGGCAGGCGTGTCTGGCTTTCTGGTAACCGGGTCGTAATCGCGCCCGGCGCTATTGTGGAACACGCGCAATCGTCGTATGGGCACGAAACTCAAGGCAAGTCTTCGTTCACCAAGCGACGTAAAGCTCAGCTTTACAACTGGGGACTGGCGGTCCCCACCTGGCAGTTCGTCCCGTACCTTCTGTGGCTCCCAATACTGACGATTGGAAGGTCTGTCCTTCGGCTTTTCAGCAGGCACCCTTTCTTGGCATTCTCTGAAATGGCCGCTTACTTTGGGCTGATGCGGCAGCTGCCGGCCATGGTATCTAGGCGTTCCCACCTTGCCAGGGTCACGAAAGTGCCGCGCGCCACAATAAAGGAACTGGAATCGTCGCCTGCGCTGGTCCTTAAAACTAGGCGCTCCCACCGGAAAATCAACGTTAAAGGCACCGACATTGAGGTCGCGTTAGACGACAGTGCGCTTACACTACTGCGCCAACATCGCATGCGGGCGGCCACATCTTTCTGGTTCCTGATTGGAATGTCGACACTGGTCGCGGCAATCGTTTGGTACCCGTACGTGGCGGGCATACAGGGGGGCTCTTGGGGAGCCTTGCCAACTCATTGGCAGACCCTGGTTGCTCAGGCGTGGAGCGGGTGGCAGGTCAGCGGGGATGGGCTACCGGGTCCGTCAGCCCCACTGCTGACCGTTTTCAGCATTATTGCGGCGCCGTTTTCGATGGTGGGTATCAAGCCCTCGGTGCTTGCCCAACTGGTCTTGTTTGCGGCACTACCGCTTGCGGCGTGGGGTGGCTGGGGCGTTGCCTCAACATTCACCCGCTCCAACGTTGTTCGTATAGCGGGAGGTGCGCTCTGGGCCGGGGGCGCCACTCTTGCCTTGATCTCCATGTGGGGAAACCTAGCCGCGCTAACCGTGTATCTCTTGGTGCCGGGTGTCGTCATTGGTTTGGCGCGTGGGCTCCGTCCGCAAGTCATCCTTTGGGCACGTGGCGTCGAAGAAGTGGGCGCAGTGCCGTCTCCTCCGCGACTTGCGTGGATTGGATTCGCCAGCCTGTGTAGCGCTGGCATTGCCGCTGCGGCACCGATAGCCCTTTTGGTGTTGCCCGTTGTTGCGTTCTTGTTGGGTGTGGTTCCGGCCACGGCTTGGGATCGGATGCCTACACGCCGACGCCACCCGGGGGTTGCTGCTAGGACGGGAGCAGTCTTCGCTGTCTTCGTGCCGGGGTTCGTTTTGGTTCTCCCGGCGTTGATCAATCAGGCGGCCAGCGGAATAGCGACTCTCGGGCAGTGGCTGGCACTTCCGGCACTTCCATTTTCCGGTTGGACTGCGGTTCTTGGCGTTCCAGGTCCTCTGCCCATCGCTGACAGTGGAAGTCTCTCTGAAGCGGCCATCTTTGGGACATTCACCGTGGTTGGGCTCCTTGCAGGTCTCATCCCCGCCCTAGTCCTGCTGGTCTGGTCAACCGCGTGCGTCGTACGTCGCGTGATCCCGGCAGGTACGCAGAACGCCGGGGGCCAGGTGGTTACGGTTGCATGGTTGGCGTCAGTGCTGTTGTTGGCGTTGGCGGTGGGTCAGGCTGCATTGCCATCCAGTGCGGGAGAAGCCTCTGCCGTTCTGATCATCGGTGCGTCCATGGGCCAGTTGGTGGCTCTGAGTGCAGCCTATGCCGACTACTCACTGATTGCGCCTGGCTTAGTGCCAGTTCGGGACAAGAGCGCCAGGTGGAGTCGCGGCTTGCCCTCCCTTCTGGGATCTGCGGGTGCATTGCTGGCTGCCGTGATGCTATTGGTCCTTGGACCAATAGGTGGATTTGTCACGGGACAGGCGCCTGCGACCGCATCTCCCGCAGCCACCGACGGCGTGACTCTACAGGGCCTTGCCGCAAAAGACTCCATGCAGGGAACCCAGTCGGGAACGGTCGCCGACGAAGTCCCGTCGGATCCAGTTGAACTTGACACCAAGGGTGAATATCGCGGGTTCTACGTGGAGCGTGCCCCCAATCCGGTCATCCCGATGATTGCTCAAGATGTGCAAAACAGCGGCCGCGCAGGAAGACTCCTAACACTGTCAATTGACGAGGGCGTGGTCCAGGCGCGGGTCTTGCGTGGGGCGGGATTCCAGTTCGCAGACCTTCGGGACACCGGTGGTTCCACAGCAGGAAATGAAGCCGCCGCGCGCGCCACTGCATCCCTGCTCTCATCCGTCGCGACACTCACGTCAAGAGCAAACCCAACCGTTGCGAAAAACCTCGCGGAACACAACATCGACCTCGTCATGCTGGATGGCACATCTGAGGACTTCGCGCAGGTGCAAAACGTGCTGGACGCAACTGCGGGCCTGGAAAAGATTGGTTCGGTTGGCGACTCTGCGCTATGGAGAGTTCGCCCGGCAGAAGCGGTGCCGGCTCGCGTCACAATTGTTCCGGACGGTGGAACAGATCCGGAGACACAGAACATCGACTCCGGTGTCGTCCAGGTGGAGGCGCCCGTGGAGACAGACGGGGGCACTTTGGTCCTCTCGGAAGTCCAAAGTTCAGGGTGGAAAGCCAGCTTTGATGGACAGAGACTGGAGCCGGTTTCCGGCCCGAACGGAACGGGAGATTGGCGCCAAGCCTTCTCAATACCGCAGGGATCAGGGGAGCTGTTCGTCCATTACGAACCCGGTTACCTGTTGTGGTGGCGCATCGGTAGCGCCCTCGTACTTGGCGCTGCGGGACTGTTGGCACTGCCCCGCAGCATCCGTTGGAGGTACATGGTCCCCGCGTTGACGGAGGAAGACGATGACTAAAGCGAAGGCGTGGCTGCCGGCGGTTATCGGGGCTTTGTCACTGGCTGGCATCGGGACTGTTTCTACTGTCCTCATGCATTCCGAACTGACCGAAGCCGCCGAAGTCAACGCGCAGAGCGTGGCTGTGGAGGCCGGTCAGGTCGCTCTGGTCTGCCCGCCGGGCGTCGCAGATTCCACCAAGCTCACCGCGAAGGGTGGGGGTGCGGAGACAGCGGAGCTTGGGACCGCGCAGGCGGTGTGGGGACTGACCGATCTGGAAAAGCTGGAAGGCGGCGGCGAAGTCGCGTTTTTGAACGAGGGCGACGTTGGGGCAACCGGTATCTCTATAGCCGCCCAAGCCAAGGGAGACCTAGCGTCTTTTATGGTGGAAAACTGCCAGTCGACATCCCGTGAACTTGCTTTTGCGTCCGGTTCAATGGTTGTCGGCGAAGACACGGTGCTTGTACTTGCGAACCCCGCATCTAAACCCGTGAACGTGCTAATGCAAATACTGGGGTCAAGCGGCCCGGTCTTGGAATCCCCAGCCACCGTGGTCGTCCCCGCAGCCTCCGCTGTCGGGGTTTTGCCCGGCAGCTACACCCGCTCCGTTGAGTCCCCGGTCATCCTTGTCAGTGCTGAAGGCAGCGGCGTTGCAGCATGGCTGCAGACGTCGGGCTTGGATGGAGAGGTTCCTCTAGGCGTGGCTAGGACGCCGGGTGTGACACCAAAAACAACCATCGTCCTACCGGGGATCCAGGGTGGAGAGAACGCGACGCTGAGGATTGGCAACGCGGGTCCAGACCCCACTGAAGCCAAGATTCAGGTCATGTCGAAGGACGGAACAGAGCCGTTGGTGGGGGCAGAAACCATCAAGATTCCAGCGCGTGCTTCCTCTGAGGTAACGCTTCAAGGCCTCACAACCGGCGCGTCAGCGCTCCTCATTGAGGCCGATCAGGAGATCGTGGCTGCTGTAACAGAGGTCGCGGAGGGGGAAAAACATCCCGACGTGAAAGGACAGAACTACGAATCCCGCACGGTTGTGGTCCCGGCGCAGGCACTGACGGACACGACCCTAGTAAACGGCGCCCAGATGTCAGAGGTCGCAGAAGATTTGGGTTTCGAGGGCGTGAGCGTCTCACTTGTCGTCACAAACACCGCTGATGAAGCCGTGGAACTGGAGATACAGGGCGCAGAGCAGACGCTTGAGGGTATGTCTTCACGGCTGTTCCCACTCATGCCCGAATCATCACGCAATCGGTTTGTTGCCAGCGAACCCGTGTACATCGCGTATCTGGTGACCGTTGAGACGCCAGCAGGAACCTATCGTTCAGTGACCCCGGTTGGGGTGGAAGGCGTGTTGGCACAGTCCCGCATGGTGGCATTGGAACCCACCGGATAGGTTTTACGCCCACCGCGTCAGGGCTTTTCAGCCAAGCAAATCTTCGGGATCCAGCGCCAGAATCTCACAGATCCGTTCCGCAACCAGGATTCGGATGGCGGCTGGCATTTCTGCCTCCGTCGCCCTCGACATCAAAGGTCTGCGATACACAATGATTCGCGCGCGTAGCCCGCGGCGTCGGTCCTGCGGGAACACGCGTGCGAGGACGGTGTCGTGCTCCTCCCAGTCGGCCGGATTCGAGGGGGGGACGTCCTGCATCCCAAACTCAATCTCCGCAACCGCGGGTTCCTTGGCCGCCATTTCAGAGACGGCACGGACCAGCTCTTCATAGAACTTTTCCCTGCGTGTCCTCCAGCCTGGCAAGGCGGGATGGAACTGGGGACCCCGTGCGCCCCTCCCGTGACGGTCGCGTCTTCTTCTCATTTTCGAGGGCGTCGACGGTGAACCCACGCCCGCCGCGACGGCAACCTGACGCAGGTAGTCGTCACTTTGGAATCTGGGCGCAGAAGTCATAAACCTAGAATAGTGGCGCCTCGCGCTCAAGCCGAACTGAGACTTAGGTGCGCCTGTCGGCCGCACCACGTCGGTGCAAGCAGGTTATTGTGGGCGGCGGTAGCATGGGGTCAACAAAGACCCCGGATTCAACCGGGGTTGTACGTGACGTGATGAGGAAGCGGGACCAAGCGTGAGGGTTTGCTCGAAGCCGGGCTGCACAAACGGTGCGGTTGCGACGTTGACCTACGACTACCAGGATTCCACGGCAGTTCTTGGCCCGCTGGCCACCTCCGTACAGCCGCACACCTACGACTTTTGCGACAACCATGCGCAGAATCTGACGGTTCCGCGTGGCTGGCAGGTCATTCGGTTGCAAACAAAGTTCGACCCGGCCCCACCATCCAGCGAAGACCTGCTGGCGCTGGTGGAGGTGATACGTGACGTTGCCGGTGTACGCCCCGGAAGTGAAGAAGAGGCGGGGGATTCCCCGCGCTTCCAGAACGTGCAGGGCCGCGCGGGGCGTGTCGCGGAGGTGCGACGCGACACTGAAGACCCCGCAGCGAAGTACGCGCCACTTCAAAGGCGTGAGCACCTCACGGTAATCGCAGGTGAAGGATCAGACTCCGCTGGCCCGGGCCTCATCCAACGCTGATTGCAGGGCCGGAGCCAGGTTTTCTTTGCGGATGCGCTCATCCACATACATGAGGGAGCCGTAAGACGCGGAGATAGGCATGGCCAAACCGGACACCAAAGACGTCATCAGTGCCAGGAAGAAAGCAGTCAGCGCCCACGGCAAAACCCCGCCCATGAGCACGACAACCAGTGAAACGGCGCCGCTCAAGAGGGATACAACCAGGCCGACAACGATCTGCATCAGTATCAGGCGGCCCAGCGTGCGCCAGAACGCATTGCGGGTCAGAGCCCAGGAGCGGCGGACCGCCTGGGTCGGTCTTGCGCCTTCAACGACGACCACCATTGTTGTGAAGTAGAGGCGCACGCTAATCCACACTGTGACGACGATGGCAGCCAAAATTGCAATCACGGACACGAAGATCAGCGCGCCTGTGGCGTTGTCCGACGAAGTGTTGACAGCGATGATGATGGCCACAATCGGTATTACCGATAGTGCAACCACTGCAGCGGCAATGATTGCCCCGACAAGCAGAGCCGCACCAATGAGACGCCAAAAATGGGGTTTCAACTGATCCCATGTGCTCCGCAGATCAACGTTGACGCCAACCACCGCATTCGTCACCGACAGGACCAGCATCCCGGTAACCACGATCGTGGCTGCGGCGTTGATGATGCTCAGTAACCCCTGAGCGCCGGTGTTTGCGAGGACGGAGTAGACCGAATAGTCATCCAGAACGAAGTCGACGCTGGACCCCGTGGTGACACTGACAATCTCATCACTGGGCAGAAATGCTGACAGAACACCGGATATAGCCCCGATGACGCCCATGGTTATCAGGGAGATCGCGAACATTACCCGCGGGTTCGAGCGGATTGCGGCAAATGTGCCTTCAAACAGATTTCCTAGGTTTAGCGGTCGGAACGGCACCACCGGTGGGGGCATCGTGTTTTGACCGCCCCAGGGGTTGTTAGGTTGACCTGTCTGCCATGAATCGTACGAATTGAAACTCATGCCTCTATTGTGCACTCGTGTACAGATGACAGGCGCGCCTGATCGTGGGACGATCACCTTATGGCTTCCAGGATTTTAATTGTCGATGATGATGTGAGCCTTGCGGAGATGATTGGAATTGTCTTGCAGGGCGAAGGTTTTGAGGTTTTGGAGTGTTATGACGGGAACGAAGTCATGGCCACATTCCAGAAGTTTGATCCGCACTTGGTGTTGCTTGATGTCATGCTCCCCGGTCGAAACGGGTTAGAGCTCTGTGAGGACATCCGGAAGGTCTCCAACGTGCCCATCGTGATGCTCACGGCGCGTTCAGATACAGCGGACGTGGTGAGGGGACTGGAGGCGGGCGCAGATGACTATGTGCCGAAGCCATTCAAGCCAAAAGAGCTGGTGGCACGTGTTCGTGCGCGCCTTCGCACCCACGGGGAGGTGGAGGAAGAGCTCCTGACCCTGGGAGACCTGACAATAGACGTTTCGGGGCATGAGGTGCGCAGGGATGGAGTTGCTGTGCCACTCACGCCCTTGGAGTTTGACCTGTTGGTTGCATTAGCGCGGGCCCCCTGGCGGGTTTTCACACGCGAAGAGCTGCTTGAACAGGTGTGGGGCTACCGTCATGCCGCTGACACCCGCCTGGTGAACGTACACGTGCAACGCTTGCGTTCGAAGATAGAGAGGGACGCGGAAAGCCCCTCACTGGTGATCACAGTTCGTGGCGTGGGCTACCGCGCGGGGACTGGATCCTAAGAGGCTTCGCCCTCGCCCCGATGGCATCACGAAAGACGCGCCGACCGTACGGCGGTGGTAGAGGGCCCCGTCCCGAAGATGGCGGTGGCTTTCTGGGCGGTTCGCTGTCCCTGCGGATTTCAGTGACGCTTTCCGCCGTGCTCATGGCGATCCTTCTGGTGTTCATCCTGGTGTCCACGACGCTGTTGCGCTCCGACCTTTTCGCGACCCGCAAGAACAGCATTCTGAGTGACGCTTCCGTCCGTTTCTCCCAGGCCCAAGATGCGCTGGATCAGTCAACGGCGTCCACCCCAAACCAGGTCCAGGAAGCCATGACCCAGGTCCTCACGGCGATACGTGAGTCGGCTGCGGGGGCGGCGGCCGTAGACATCATCCTGTTGCGGTCACCGGAGGCGTCAGAGGTCTTCCGCATCAATGAGTACGTGAGCACCGACTACATCACCACGATTGATCCGGAACTGCGGGCAGACCTGAGCCATGAGATGGGTCTCTGGCAGTCCGTTGAGTTGAGCCAGGACGGGCGAAGCGTCCCCGGCATCATCGTTGGAGCCCTGGTGAATGTGCCCTCTGCAGGACCACATGAGATGTTCATCGTCTACTCCTTGGCACAGGAGCAGGAAACCTTGAACACGGTGGTTCGGATTCTTGGTCTGGGTGCGCTTCCCGCCCTCGCCATCATGGGAATAGTCTCCTTCGTGCTGGTGTACCGGCTGCTAAGTCCTGTTCGACTTGCGGCAGGGGCTGCGCGGTCTTTGGCGGCGGGGGACCTCACCAGTCGCGTCAAGGTAACTGGGCGCGATGAGATGGCTCTGCTTGGCGCAACCTTCAACGAAATGGCGGAGTCGCTGCAGGACAAGATAACGGACTATGACCGGCTCTCCAGGTTCCAGCAGGGGTTCGTTTCTGATGTTTCCCATGAGCTGCGCACGCCAATGACCACCATCCGCATGGCGGAAGAAGTCATTTACGACGAACGCGATTCCCTGCCTCCGGGTGCCGAACGTTCCGCTGAACTACTGCATGGTGAAGTGGAGCGTTTTGAGCAGATGCTTGCCGACCTTTTGGAGATTTCCAGATACGACGCTAACTCAGCACAATTTGATGCGGAACCGACGGATCTTTACGCGCTGATTGAAAAGGTGATCGCAGCCAACTCTGAGTTGGCTGAGCGTTTGGGTGTGGAGGTTGTCCTTGGGCCTCGCCCCGAACGCTGCTCCGTGCCCTTGGACGGGACGCGGATGGAAAGAGTCGTTCGGAACCTGCTTGTAAACGCCTACGAGTACGCGGAGGGCAAACCCGTTCACATCGACGTCGCATCCGGCACCACTTCTGTGGCGTTCCGTGTTCGGGACTCCGGCGTTGGGATGGAACCCGACACGGTGCACAGGGTTTTTGATCGGTTCTACAGGGCTAACCCGTCAAGGACCCGCACAACCGGGGGGACGGGGCTTGGCCTTGCCATCTCAAAGGAAGATGTCATGCTCCACAACGGCGTGATCAACGCGTGGGGTGAGCCGGGAATTGGCAGCGCATTTGTTGTGACGTTGCCTAGGAACGCTCAAAGTGCCGTGGCGGAGTTCCCCCTGGTGGTCTGGGAGGGTCCATGAGAATTCGGAAAGCTCTGGGTGCGGTGGTCGCCGCCCTCGCACTGATACTTCCCGCAGGATGCGCGGCATTGCCGACCACCGGAGAACCGCATGAGTTCGCAATAGAGGCGCCACAGAGGGAACCGTTGCGCCAATACGGCTCCGCGCCACAGGTTGGCTCAACACCGGAACGCCTTGTTGACGACTTCCTCTTAGCTTCCAGTGCAGGAACCTATGACGACTACGCGACGGCGCGTCTATATTTGACGGCGGAGGCCTCGGTTTCGTGGCATCCGGGCGAACAGGTGATCATTTTCCCTTCTGAATCTCCACCGGAACCCGAAAAACAGTCTGAAAGTAGTGAAAGCGCCGAAGTCGTACTGAGCCTGCAAACTATTGGGTCCATTGATGGCTCCGGCGTGCTAAACGCAACGGGAACGGTCGGGACAACGACTTCCACATTCGTCCTCGAACGAAACCTTGATGGGGAATGGCGCATTGCCCAGTTGGAGCCGGGCCTGATCCTGTCTCAGTCCGCTTTCCTGAACACGTACCAGTTGCTCAATCTCTTCTTCCCGTCGGCGGACCTGGCGGCGTTGGTCCCGGATCCCAGGTGGGTTCCGCGTACGAGGGCGGCCTCCCATTTGGTTCAGGGCCTGATAGACGGTCCGTCGGAGGCGACGATGCCCGCGGTGAGGGGGCAGCTCGGTGCGAATCTGGCGCTCCCCACGGCGGGCGTGGATGTGAAGGATCGTGTCGCCACAGTTGTTCTGGAAGGTGGCGCCAGGATCTCCGAAGAGGAGAAGTCCGCGCTCTACTGGTCCATTCACCAGACGTTGAAGCAACTCCCTGCCGTTCAGACGATAGTGGTGCGCTTGAACGGAGTTGAGTTGGAGGAGACGCTTCTTCCGAAGGGACTGGACTACCGCCTTGACCGGATCGTCGGAGTAAGTGATGGGAGCGTCATTAGTGCTTCATCTCTGGCGTCACTAGTCGTTGCCACCGCCGAACAGGCTGGGGACGGGGCACGCGACCCTGCCGTGGGTCCGCTGGCGACCAGCCCGTATGCGTGGGTGAATCCCGATGCAGACACGCTCACTACCGTCGATTTAGAAGACGCGGGTCCAGAAGTGGTGTTTGACGTGCACGAAGTCGCTGCTCTCGGCGCACCGTCCGTGGACAGGTGGGGAGCCGTGTGGATCACAAGTGACGGCATGGTGGGAAGCGTTGTCGTCGTGCAGCCCCTGGGAGGGCCGCAGATGGTAGCCGTCGGCAGGGAAGGGATTGCGGAGCAGGTATCCATTTCACCCGACGGGGCGAGGGCGGCGATCCTCATGAGCGTCGGGGACCACCGTGAGGTGGTGTTGGCAGCGGTTGTTCGCGACGCAGAAAGTGGGAACTATACGTTGGCTCAGCCCTATGTTGTGGCGCAAATCTCCGCCGACGCGACCGACTTAACGTGGGTGGGCGAGGCCACCTTGGCGGCTCTGGTAGACGGAGGAACCGGAGAGCCAACGGTACAGGTTTATCCGCTTGGCGGGTGGCTGCAAACGATGTCTGCGCCAAGTGGAATAAGCCGGCTCACCGCGTCCAGCACGCTGGGGTCCCTAATCGTTCAGGGACCGGATTCAACGGCGTATCAGAGGGTTGGAGCCGCGTGGATTGAGTTGCCCGACGAATTGGCGTGGGTGAGCTACGCGGGTTAGGGCATTTGAAGCCATCCGCGTTCAAACTAGGTGTCCAATCCACAGGTGCGGACTTGACGCCTGCAAAGTCAAGGCTGTCGGTGGCACCTTTGAGCCATGAAACTTGAAATCACGAACCTTTTGGCCGGAACGAAAAACATGCTCTTCCCCGTCCAGTGCGCGGGTTGCGGCAGGTGGGACACTCCGCTTTGCGAAGAGTGTCACGCGGTGGCGGACCGCGAGGTGGTGTTCAGGGACCTGGAGGATGACCGCGGCGTTCCATCCATCGAACTCTTGTGCCTGGGGGAATACGACGGGGAGTTGCGCAACCTAGTTCTGGCGGCGAAGCACGACCCTTACAGAAACATGTCAAAGTTCCTTCGTGAAGCGGGCCGGACGTTGGGAGTAGCCGCGGGGCGCAGTCTGGGACGGTATTTCCCTGGCGGCGTTGCCCTTGGTGAACAGATCTGGGTTGTCCCGGCGCCCTCGTCCCACGCAAGACGGCGCAAGCGCGCGGAGATCGTCCCCTTTATCGCGTCGGGAGTAGCGGAGGGGATGCGCCAGGAGTTGACGTCAAGGATCCGCGTGGTTCCCGCTGTGAAGTTGCGCAGGGGAGTGGGCAGCCAGGGAGGCAAGTCTGCGGGTGTTAGGGGGCGAGGGCGGGCGGGAACGATATTCACCGATCTCACCTTGCCGAACAGGACGCTGGTGGTGGTCGTGGATGACGTCGTAACAACAGGGGCAACGATGAGGGCGGTTTGTGAGGCGTTGGACGGGCGCGTGGTGCAGGCGGTAGCGCTTGCGGCGGCGTAGTACGAAGTGAGACCAACGGTTCCGCTTAGAACACCAAACGTGGAGGGCGTACGGTCTGTGAAGCATGTCTCAGTAGTCTAGACTGGTTAGACCTTCTAGGACATGTGGAGTTGTAGACGTGTCGTGAAGGGCGTCGACTCGCGATAGAGCAGGAGGGTCGTTTTTCTCGTTTGGCAGTAATCAGAGCTTTCAAACTGCCTATTCATCTTCAGTTTCCAGGAGGATCCCCATGGACATTGTCGTCACCGGCCGTAATGCCGAAATCCACCCTAACTTCCGTGTGAATGTCGAATCTAAGTTGGACAAGATCACTCAGTTCTATCCCCGGGCCCAGCGCGTTGACGTTGTGCTGACTCATGAGCGGAACCCGCGTTTGGCGGACAAGTCGGAGCGGATTGAACTAACCGTGTACGGGAAAGGGCCCGTCATCAGGGCGGAAGCGGAAGCGGCTGACAGGTACTCTGCGGTTGACCTAGCCAGCGCGAAACTATTTGAGAGGCTCCGTCGTCTGCGCGACCGCGCAAAGGATCACAGGCGCATCAAGTATGAGGGGATTGAGGCTCTTGATCTGGCGCCGGATGAGGTCGAAGGATCAGAGGAAGACCTTCGCAACGCTGAGGAATGGGTGCTTCGCTCAGCGCAGGATCTGAAGCCCGGTGAGATCCGTGAGGAGCAGTTGGGTGACTCACCGGTGATCGTGCGTCAGAAGGTGCATGAGGCACCGCCGATGAGCGTGGATGAGGCTCTTCACCAGATGGAGTTGGTTGGCCACCCGTTCTTCCTGTTCGTGGACAAGGATACGATGCAGCCCTGCGTTGCGTACCACAGGAAGGGCTGGACATACGGCGTCCTGCGTTTGAACACAAAGGTGGATGACGCGTAAGAAACGCAGTATTTCTGCTGTGTGGTGGGTCCCATTCTCTCCGGAGGGTGGGACCCATCCTTATGATTATTTAATCTCGTATGCTGAAGGATGCGCCGGCGGCCGTTAAAGAGGTGCGTGACGGGCAGAGCCAAGGAGTTCCCGTGTCGATTATTGACAAGATCCTCAGGGCTGGTGAAGGGCGCCAGCTGAAGCGTCTGGACCGTATAGCGGACCAGGTAGATGCTCTGGAGGAGGACTTCAAGAACCTCACAGATGAGGAGCTTAAGGCGAAGACGGATGAGTTCCGGAAGCGTTTGGCCGAGGGGGAAACTCTTGATGACCTCCAGGTGGAGGCATTCGCCACGGTGCGTGAAGCCGCATGGCGCGTGTTGCACCTGCGTCCCTTCCACGTCCAGGTGATGGGTGGCGCTGCCCTGCACGGCGGCAATATCGCTGAAATGAAAACTGGTGAAGGTAAGACCTTGGTCGCCACCATGCCCGCGTACCTGCGTGCACTGGACGGAAAAGGCGTCCACGTCGTCACGGTTAACGACTACTTGGCGGAGTACCAGTCCGAAATGATGGGGCGCGTCTACCGCTTCTTGGGCCTCACTGTTGGGTGTGTGCTGGCTGGTCAGACGCCTGCGGAGCGACGTGAGGTTTACAACGCGGACATAACCTACGGCACCAACAATGAGTTTGGGTTTGACTACCTGCGTGACAACATGGCGCAGCGCCCCGAAGATATGGTCCAGCGGGGACACAACTACGTGATCGTGGATGAGGTTGACTCAATCCTGATTGATGAGGCGCGCACGCCACTGATCATCTCCGGTCCTGCCGCCGGGGATCTGAACCGCTGGTACGTGGAGTTCGCGCGGATCGCCAATATTCTGGAGCGCGACGTCGACTATGAGGTGGATGAGAAGAAGCGCAACGTCGGCATCCTTGAGACCGGCATTGAGAAGGTGGAAGACCAGCTGGGTGTCGATAACCTGTATGAGGCTGCGAACACCCCTTTGATCGGATTCTTGAACAACGCGATCAAGGCTAAAGAGCTGTACAACCGCGACGACAACTACATCGTCAAGGGCGGCGAAGTTCTGATTGTTGATGAGCACACGGGCCGTGTTCTTTCGGGCCGGCGCTACAACGATGGCATGCACCAGGCCATTGAGGCCAAAGAAGGTGTGGAGATCAAGGCTGAAAACCAAACCTTGGCGACCATCACCCTTCAGAACTATTTCCGTCTTTACCCCGAAGGTTCCCGTGCGGGCATGACGGGTACTGCAGAGACTGAAGCGGCGGAGTTCTCTTCCACCTACAAGATCGGCGTAATCCCCATCCCAACCAACAGGGACATGGTTCGCATTGACCAGTCAGACCTGGTTTACCCGACCATGCAAGGGAAAATGAATGCGATTGTTGAGGACATTGTGGCGCGCCACAAGGCTGGACAGCCCGTCCTGGTTGGCACCACTTCCGTTGAAAAGTCGGAGCTGGTAGCGGGGCTACTGAAGCAAAAGGGCGTTCCGATTGAGGTTCTGAACGCGAAAGAGCATGAGCGTGAGGCCCAGGTTGTTGCCATGGCGGGCCGAAAGGGCGCTGTCACGGTTGCTACGAACATGGCGGGCCGTGGTACCGACATCATGCTTGGGGGCAATGCGGAGTTTATTGCGCAGGCAAACCTGAAGAGCAGGGGACTGGACCCGGAGGAGTATCCGGAAGAGTACAGGGAGGCGTGGGCTGCCGCGCTGGAGGACGCACGTCGGGCCGTCGCTGAGGAACACGATGAGGTGGCGGAGTTGGGCGGACTCTACGTGCTGGGCACAGAGCGCCACGAATCCCGACGCATCGACAACCAGTTGCGAGGACGATCGGGACGTCAAGGTGACCCCGGTGAGTCCAGGTTCTACCTGTCTATGGAAGACGACCTGATGCGGCTGTTCAACTCAGGGATGGCGCAGAGGATAATGTCCAGCGGAGCATACCCGGAGGACGTGCCATTGGAATCCAAGATGGTTTCCCGGTCAATCGCGTCCGCTCAGTCCCAGGTTGAGGCGCGTAACTTTGAGATCCGGAAGAACGTCTTGAAGTACGACGACGTGATGACGGGCCAGCGTGAGTTGATTTATGATGAGCGTGAGAGGGTGATGAAGGGTGAGGACCTTTCATCCCAGATGGAACACTTCCAGGAGCAACTGGTTTCAGGCATTGTTGCCCAGTACACCGCAGCGGAAGACCCCCAGGATTGGGAGTTGGCTGAACTGTGGGTTGAGCTGCGCGGTTACTACCCAACCTCCATCACGGTCGACGATGTCGTTGAGGAATACGGCGGCAGAGGCGCGCTTCTGCGTGAAAACATTGAGTTTGAGTTGAAGGGCGACATCCGCGCAGCCTATGAGAGCGCGAAGGAAGCGCTGCGTGAAAACCCGCTGGCCCTTGAGCAGCTGGGTGAAGAACCCGATGCTGAACTTGAGCGTCGCGTGGTCCTCTCCACGGTTGACCGCCTCTGGCGCGAACACCTCTATGAGGTGGACTACCTGAAGGAAGGCATTGGCCTTCGCGCCATGGGACAGCGTGACCCCCTTGTGGAGTACAAGGACGAAGCGGCGAAGATGTTCCAGGCAATGATGGAGCGGATTCGTGAGGAGTCTGTGCAGCAGACGTTTGCGTACCACTCTCAGTTCCAAAAAGCATTGGAGCAGCGTGAAGAACTGCTTGCCGCAGGTGGAACGCCCGAAGGAATGGTCAGCGCTGCCGGGGCAGCCGCTGTTGCGGCGTCGCCAGCCGCAAAGGCTGTGACGGGGGCCGACGCGGAGCAGAAGGCGAAGAAGCCGGCACCTGAAAAGAAGGCGAAGCAGCAGTCTAAGAGTGTCCGTAAGGCCCAGAGTAAGGGAGCGATTCCGCGGACCGTGATGGGGGACGTGGGACGCCAAGCGGCGCCAACGCGTGTCGTGGCGCAGGGTCCTTCAGGGCGAGGCTCTCAGGTAAACAGGGGGCCGCAGCCTGCCGCAAGCGGAGGCCAGACCCTCAACCGTGCACAGCGCAGGGCACAGGCAAGGAAGGGGCGCTAAGGGACCCGACAAAGGGGGTCCCCAACGCTGGTGTATCTACAGTTCGATCTCCGTAACCATCCATCTGCCCCTAAAGGCGACGATGTGTCCGGAAACTGCACGGGCGCGCTCATGGTCCCATACCGTCGCGGCAAATTCGTAGTGCCCTGGTTCAAGGGTCACCACGTGGGAGGACATGACGGTGCTTGGCATAGATCCACCTTCGCGTTTGTGGGCAGCCACGTAGTCGCCTAGCTGAGCCAGGGCCTTCGGCGCCAGCCAACGGTCCAAGCTTCGTGGGTGGCGAAGACCGGACAAAACATCCACCATCACAACCGAAATGGCTCTGACCCAATGCTCAGCATTGGCATCTGTGCTCTGGGGAGTCGTAGGTTCCCCTTGATGGCGCTTCTCCATCCTCTTGTTGCTTGGTGTGGGCCTGACAAGCGGACGGACGGATGGTGGCGGGGGAAGCCCTTTTGCCTTAGTCTCCTTTGCGCGGGTGCTCACGGTAGCCCCCGTAAAGAGTTCGTAAGGTGTGTAAGACAGTGGGAATGCATAGCGCGAACTCCGTTCTTTCAGGGTGAGGCAAGCGCAGTGGCGGCGTTGCCACCTACTACTTAGTACAGGTTTGTCAACCAGACGTGCCGACCATACCAAGCAAATGGTGAATATCTGCCACATAGATGATGTGTGGATAACAATGTCTGAATTTCGCCTTTACCCACAGAATCGGCTCTATTGCACCGTTATCGCTGGCTTCCCAAACGGCGATAAAGATGAAACGGGCTGGTCAGCCGGCCTCGCCAAATACGTGGTTTCAAAGAGGTGTTTTGGGTGCAGGTGGTTAGCTGTGGATAACTTTGGGTTCATCGTGGCAAGCTGCGTTGTATGCTTTGTTTTTTGCCTTTGACAGCCACCGAATTAGCGGGCGATTTTCCGCCCGGCAGGTCCGTCCTCGTTCCCACCCCTGACAGTGGTGGAGCAGCGGAGGATGACGCGCTCCTCTTAGAAGAAGATGCCAGAGACGACGCTGCCTTTGAATCCTTGGAGTTGGCGCGCGCTGAGGGCGCCCTGCCGACCAGACTGGTGGCCAGCTTCGAAACGGGCCCCGGGCAGGATGCGCCGACGAAGTGGGACGCCCTCGACTCCATCTACGTGGATGATCGACCTGGGCGCTCCCTGTGTTCGCGACTGTTGGATGCCCAGACCCAAGAGGCTGCCGACGCCCTAGCAGAGGAGCTCTACGCCGAGCCCATGATGTGGTTCGACGGCTCCGAACGCGAAAGTCTAGCGAACGCGCTACGCAGGTTGCCAGACATCCGAACGTAGGGAGCGCTGGGAACGAACAGGGCGAACGGAGCCAACAGGGCGAACGGAGCCGACGGAGCGAACGCTCCTGTTACGCTACGGAGTCTCCGGGAGCGAAGCGGTCCACAAAGTTCGACAGGATTAGGTGAGCATGGCTGACATCCACACCTGTCACGCGTGCCTCCACCTCTTCCCGCTCCTCCTTCGGGTAGTACCCGTGGTCCGCGAAGACTTCGATACGCACCGAAATGCCCTCATAGTCCAGCTCAGGGTGGAACTGGGTCAGGTAGATGTTCTTGCCGATACGCCCCATCTGCAGCGGCGCAATCTCTCCGGTCACCAAGGGCACCAGCTCTGAAGGAGGCTCAATGACGGATTCGTGGTGTCCGACGTAGGCGTTGAACTTTTGTGGGATGCCCGCCAGTATGGGATCCTCCATACCTTCGGGAGTGAGCGTGAGGACCGGAGCAGTGATGTCTTCGGAAATATCCGGGCCAACGACACCGCCAAGGAGACGTGTCGTGATCCCCAATCCATAGCAAATACCCAGAATCGGGAAATCCCGCTCAATGGCCTGGGTCATTAGATCATCAAGGTTGCTCTCAATTTCCAGCTGCTGTGCAGACTTTTCCTCTTGCGGCATGGAAACGTCGAAGTGGGATCCGCACATGATGATTCCATCCCAGTTTGAGAGGTCAATCTCCGGGAACGCTTCGCGCTCCAAACGTACATTGACCAGCTCATCTTCCTTCAGACCCGTGAACTTAAGTAGAGCTTCGCGTTCCGAAACTGCTACTGCTTCGTAGGTGCGCGTAGTTAGCATCAAAAAACGTCGTGGCATAACGGTCAGCTTACTAAATCGCCCTCGCCCCGGAGGGGTTGGCACGTTCTTGTGTGGCCGGAGGGATAGTCTCTATCCATGACTACAACCCGACGTTACATCGACGACCTGCGCTTAGCCCACGTCCTTGCGGACCAGGCAGACAGCCAGAGCATGGACCGCTTCCAGTCCGAAGACTTAGTGGTGGAGACCAAACCCGACTTCACACTGGTTTCTGACGCAGATCGTGCGGTTGAGGACCAGATCAGAAAGCAGTTGGGGGCAGCCCGGTCCCGTGACTCCGTCCTCGGTGAAGAGCGCGGGGTCACCGGAGTGTCCAACCGCCAGTGGATCATTGACCCAATCGATGGAACCAACAACTTTGTCCGCGGCGTGCCGGTGTGGGCCACCCTTATTGCGTTGGTTGAGGACAATGAGGTGAAGGTCGGACTTGTCTCTGCACCCGCGCTGAAGAGGCGCTGGTGGGCGGCGAAGGGGCAGGGAGCCTTTTCCGGAACGTCCCTTATGCGCGCCCGAAGGCTCCAGGTGTCCAGGGTGTCGAAGGTTGAGGACAGTTTCTTTTCATACTCATCATTAGACGGTTGGTTGGCAGCGGGGCGAGGGCGGTCGTTCCTAGACTTCCAAGCATCCTGCTGGCGCACCCGCGGGTTCGGTGACTTTTGGAGCTACATGATGGTGGCCGAAGGAACCGTGGACGTGGCTGCGGAACCGGAGTTGGCGCTGTACGACATGGCCGCCCTCGTCCCCATCGTGGAAGAAGCCGGCGGACTCTTCACATCCTTGGACGGCGAACCGGGGCCGTGGGGCAAGAACGCCGTGGCGACGAACGGACTGCTCCACAACGCCGCGCTGGAAGGACTGCGCGTCCGCTAGGTCAGCCAGGGGGATTTTGCCAGCCCCTCCAGTAGGGTGCGTGCGCGCCCGACTATTTCAGCGCGCCTTGGCCCCTCCACGACGAACACGTTGTCCCCGAACGCTTCATCCTTACCCGCCGCCCACTCATCCAACGCACACGATGCCTCAGACGCGTAGTGGGTGCAGTTCGGAAGGCAATACGAGGTCACCAACCCCAGGTCGGGGAAGACGCTCAAAACGTCTTCCACCTGCGCGTGGGCTAACCCAAACGACCGCACGCCGGGGGTATCCACAAGCCAACCGCCCTTTGGTAGCGGCAGGGCGACGGCGCTGGTGGAGGTGTGCCGACCTTTCCCCGTCAACTCATTCACGTCCCCAACCGCGCGCGTGGCGTCGGGGATGATCGCGTTGATCAGGGTTGACTTACCCACCCCGGAATGTCCGACGAGGACGGAGAACAACCCCCTCAACCGCTCCTCAAGTTGCGGTATCCCTAGGCCGGAGGTTGCGTCTGTCGTGACGACCTCGACCTCGAATCCATCGAATTGCGCGACAAAGTCCGCGGGGTCGGCCAAGTCCTCCTTGGTCATGCACAGAAGCGCGGGAATGTGGGCCTCGGAAGCCGCGACCAGCGCGCGTTCCACCATCCCGACGCGCGGCTCCGGGTTGGCGGCGGCCGTAACGATCACCATGAGGTCCGCATTGGCAACGATGACCTTCTCCCCGCGACCCTCATCCGCTTCTTCAAGGCTCCTGCGAAGAACGTTGCGCCGCTCCTCCACTTGGACGATGCGCGCCAGGGTGTCGGGGCGCCCGCTCAGATCACCAGTCAGACGTACCAAGTCTCCGATGACGACGGATCCGCGGGGGAGTTCCCGGGCTTTTATGGCGACAAGCGACACTCCGCCCTCGCCCGCAACCGCGTACCTACCCCGGTCGATCCCGACCACGCGCCCCAGGGGCCGTTTGGAGTAGTCAGGGCGGCGTTTCGTTCGAGGGCGTGACGATCTGGCGGCCCTCACCCTCACCCGCTTGTCGTCGGTTCCGGTGTCAAGCCAAGACAAACGCGCTCACCGAACCTCTTCCAGAATGGACGGGTCAGCGAAAACCTCAGCCATGGTCAACGTGGGAGGGGACTGCGCGCCGATCAGCATGGCATCCCATCTTTCGGGGAAGTTGGGAAGGGTTTTTGCGGTGGTCGCGATGTCAAAGACGGAGCAACCCGGGACGCGCAAACCTACGACGGCGCCGAAAGTGGCCATGCGGTGGTCCTCATAGCTCTCAAGACGCGTGCCGGTGAGTGGTGCTGGCTTGATCCGAATGCCGTCACGCATCACGCGCGCCGAGCCACCGAGTCGCTTGATCTCTGTCGCAAGCGCCTTCAACCGATCGGTTTCATGCCCGCGCAGATGCCCGATGCCGGAAAGGGTGGAGGGAGATGTCGCGAACAGGCACAGGGCCGCCACGGTTGGAGCCAATTCCCCGCACGCCCCCAAGTCATACTCCAAGCCCGGCCAGGTGAGTCCTTCCGGAGCGGACACCGTTAGGCCCGTCGCTGAAAGGGCCACGTTCGCCCCGAAGAGCGGCAGGAGTTCCAACCAGTACTTACCGACCTGGTCGGTCTTCGCGGGCCAGTGAGGGATGGTCACCTGACCGCCGGTAAGAAGCACGGACGCTAGGAAGGGTCCTGCATTCGACAGGTCGGGCTCAATTTCGATCGGGTTGCCCGCGGGTCGCGTGGGGTCGGTGAGCCAGCTCCACGACGACGTTCGCTCAATGCGGACGCCCTGGTCCGCCAGCATGTCCAGGCTCATCGCAACGTACGGCCAGGACGGTACGCGCCCCTCTGCGCGCAAAGAAACCCGTTCGCTGATGAGCGGGGAAGCCAGCATCAGTGCGGACAAATATTGGGAGGACGAGGACGTATCCACGCGTACCGTGTCATCGTTCTTCAGCTTCGCGCGCGCCTTCTTCGCGCGTGCGGGGACGCCTTTGATGGTGACGGGCAGATAACCGGGTTTGCCTCCGTACTTTACGGATGCTCCAAGTGCCTTTAGCGAGTCCATAAGAGGACGCAATGGCCGGTTCGCTGCGGAAGCGTCCCCAACCAGTGTTGTCTTCCCATCCGCGAACGCTGCAAGCGCAGAGCCAAAGCGCATCACCGTGCCGGCCTGACCACATTCGATTGTTGATCCACCACGGAGCACCTTTGGCGGGTGGACAATTACGTCGGAGTTGTCCATGAACTCTAATTCCGCGCCCAGACTTTGCATGGCACGTGCCGCCATATAGGAGTCGCGCGACGCTAAGGCCCCGCTAATGCGTGTGGGTTTGGCTGCGATGGTGCCAATCACTAGCGCCCTACTGGTTTGCGACTTTGAGCCTGGCAGGACGACCTGGGCGTGGGTGGGTCCCACGGCGGTTGGCGCAAGCCAGTAATCGGGGTCTGGAGCAGTTCCATTCCCTGGTAAATCATGGTCTGATGTCAATGGGCCACCACCGTTTCGCAGAAAGCCCTTGGGCTTTTGGTCTTCGACAAATTCTTCTCCTTAGTTAGCATTGTCCTAGCAGGAGAGAAGTTTTGCTAGGGTGACTCACCTGCCGTCATATAGCAAGGGTTTGGATTCGGACATGCACAGCGCTACCGAGGTGTCCCAGGAGGACCTGCAACGCAGGTTTGAGGACGAAGCGCTGCCACTGTTGGATCAAGTTTTCGGTTCCGCGCTGGTTCTGACCCGCAACCGGGCAGATGCGGAGGACCTTACGCAGGAGGTTTATCTCCGTGCCTACGCTGCTTTCGACACGTTTGAGCCGGGTACAAACCTGAGGGCATGGCTCTACCGAATCATGACCAATACGTACGTGTCGGCGTATCGCAAAGAATCTCGCGATTTGGCGCACGTTGGGGAGCCGCTGCCGCTTGATTGGCAGTTGGAGTCCGATAGGGGCGAGGGCGGGGCGGGCGGAGAGGACTCTGCATCTTCCAGCGGGGCCCTGTCCCGGCCATTTTCTCCGTCGGCGGAGACAGAAGCCATGGCGTCCTTGGAGAATGATGAGGCCTATGAGCTGCTGTCACAGTTAGGCACAGATCAGAGAACCGCGGTGTATCTGGCTGATGTGGTCGGTCTGTCGTCAAAGGAGATCGCGGCGATACTGCAGGTCCCCCAGGGCACAGTTACGTCCAGAATCCACAGGGGAAGGCAGAAGCTTCGTGACTTGGCGCAGGCCCGCGGTGGGGGTCCACGTCCCACCATCGCGGGTGCGCTCCCTCCGGGCCGGAAAAAGAGTCCCCGCGCAGTCGGGCCGTCGTTGCGTCCGGGTCCCAGGGAAATCGCAAGTAAACCAGCGAACGGGGGTGGGGCGGGTGAGTAGTGGCAAAGGCGCCAACACACAGCCGAACGGGGCTACAGATCCCCCAGGATTTGCACACAGCTCTGGGATTTTCGCGGTTGGTTCCGCGGGAATGAAGATGACCTATTCCCAGGTCGTTGAGACTTTGCGGGCATGCGTTTACGTTGGGGCGCCAGAGGAGCTTAGGGAGAGGATACTCTGGCACGTGCGGAACCACTGTGAGCCGGGAACAGAGTGCGATCACGGCGGTGATCACGGCCCACCGGAGGCCTAAATATGACTAAGCGTGATTGAAAACTCTGTACTTGACGTGTGAAGTCGCCCCGATGTGTGGGATTATTAGCCATGTTGTGCGCTTTTAGCGCGGACGGAAGGAGCCTCGTATGAGTAAGCGTGGACGGAAGCGTCGGGATCGTCGCAAGAAGGCGGCGAACCACGGTAAGCGCCCAAACTGCTAGCAGAGCAGATTTAGGCACGGTCCGCACCAGGATTTCTGGTTGCGGGCCGTCAGTCTTTTGAGTTGCGGGCCGTCAGTCTTTTGCTTCGGCTTAACTATCCAGCCAATTCGACTTGGCTATTCGGCCCGGCCATTCGGCCCGGCTATTCGGCCCGGCCATTCGGCTAATTCGTCCTGGCTATTCAGTCGCGGCGGCGTCTCCTGTGGGGATCGAGAATCTGCGGTGGGGTTTGGTCATGCGCGACCGTCTGCACGGATTTACGCATTAGATCCGCGATGCCCTCCTGGACGCTGGTTGGCGGTCTGGGTACGCGATGTCCTGTTAAATCCGCGATGTCTGCTTTGGTACGCGTTGTCTCCTTAAATCCGCGTTGTCGGGGCCGAATATCGCGTATCTAAACGGACATCGCGTATTTAAGCGGACATCGCGTATCTAATCCGACATTTAGAATCTTTCAGCCCTGGACCGCCGGGTCTTCTGACGCTGAGGGACACAGAAACGGGCTTCTACACCCGTGGCATGATCACCTGCCTTAGTTCGAGCACTATTGTCCTTGGGGCCCACTGTACTGAGGGCCGTCGAGGATACATGCGGGGGCCGAAGATACATACGGGGTAAAGATTACATCGTTTTTATTGCCTTTTTGCCTCCCCGTATGTATCTTCGCCCCCGCTATGTAGCCTCGACGTGTGCCAACCAGCGTTGGGGCTTGCGTTCGGGGGTGCGGTGGCGTGGGGATTGCGTCCGGCGTTCGGGGCCGACGTTCGGGATTGGCGGTGGGGTTTGGCGTCTTTGGTTTTGACAGACCTCGAACATATTTCGGCAGAAGGACAAGTTGCCACAGGGGTGGTGCATCCTGTGAGGATGGAGAACCTGCGGTGGTGGGGTTGGATCCTGTGGCCACCTACACGGATTCACGTACCAGATCGCCGTTGTCGACTTAGATCGCCGCTATAGCTACGCGACAACGGAGATCTTGAGCGACGACGACGATCTAACGGTTGTGCCCCAACAGCAACTTCAAAACACTTCCCACCAGCACAAACAAACCCAAAAGACCCAAAACTCACACAAGAGGCCTAAGTCAGATTTAGGTGGGGCGGCGCCCACTATAAAAGTCGCGCCACCCCACTCTTGTTAAGCGAAAGCGTCCGCCATCAGTGTCTCCACCTCAGTCTTATGCCTCCATGAAAGCCCGGTTGAAGGAGAGGCACCCTCAGGACGTGAAACCAGTTGCACGGTCGGCAGCCCGGTCAACGTCTTCATGACGTCCGGCACAAGCCCCAGTGCCGGGAACAGATTCATCGCTAAGAACTGCCACGCTCCCTGGTTTGCGGGCTCATCTTGGACCCAAACGACCTGGGCATCACCGTAGGGAGCCAAGGCCGCCTTGGCCTCAGCGGTTGCAAGCGGGTAGAACTGCTCCAAGCGGATAATCGCTACGTCCTGCCGGTTCAGGCGCTTTCGTTCCTTCACCAAGTCGTAGTAGACGCGTCCGGAGCACACCAACACTTTTGTGACAGAGCCCGGGTTCGCAGCAACGTCTCCGTCGACCTCTCCAATGACCGGGTAGAACCGACCGTTCGTGAACTCATCCAACGTGGATGTGGCCGCGGAGAGACGCAAGAGCTGCTTCGGCGTGAACTCAATCAGCGGAGTTCGAGGGCGCCGGTAAGCCTGTGTACGCGTCAGGTGGAAATGGTTCGCAGGGGTAGAGGGCTGGCAGACCCACATGTTGTCCTCTGCAGCCAACTGCAGATAACGCTCAATGCGGGCGGAAGAGTGGTCTGGACCCTGGCCCTCATATCCGTGGGGCAACAGCATCGCAACGGAAGACGCCTGACCCCACTTCTGTTCCGCAGACGATATGAACTCATCGATCACCGTCTGCGCACCATTTGCGAAATCTCCGAACTGGGCTTCCCAGGCAACGAATACCTCTGGGCGTTCCACGGAGTACCCGTACTCAAACGCCAGCGGCGCATACTCTGAAAGCGGGGAGTCATAAATGGAGAACTTTCCCTGGTCTTCGGTGAGGAAGTCCAAGGGGGTGAACTCCGTGCCGTCGACCTGGTCGTGGAGAACCGCGTGACGCTGGACGAATGTCGCGCGCCGCGCATCCTGACCGGAGACCCGAACCGGCGTGCCATCCATAAGCATCGTGCCCCATGCCAACAACTCCGCGAAGCCCCAGTCAATGGGTGCTTCCCCGCGTGACATCGCCAGGCGCCGCTCACTTAGTTGACGCAGCTTCTTGTGCGGCACAAAGCCGGGTGGGAATGCATTGTAGGCCTCACCGATTCGCTCAATGAATTCCCGGCTGGCTGAAGATTCCCAACCGATCATCTGGCCGGCACCCGGCCTTTGAGATTCAGGTATCTCAAGGCCATGGTGTGCTGCGGCGCGCTCTGCAGTCTTAGCCAGCTCCCGAGCCGACTGGGCATCCGCATCCTCCGGCATCCCGCCACGTTGGCGCGTTTCATCCAGAATCTTCGTCAGTTCTGCCTGGAACTGATGAGTCACCGCATCCGCTTCCTCAAGGGTGATGTCGCCACGACCCACCAGGTTGCGCGTGTAAACCTCAAGGGTGGGGGGAAGGGAATCGATAAGTCCGTACATGACGGGCTGTGTCATGGATGGATCATCGCCCTCGTTATGGCCGCGACGTCTGTAGCAGACAAGGTCGATGAGGACGTCCTTGTTGAACTCCTCGCGGTACCTAAACGCCAGCGATGCAACGCGCACCACCGCCTCCGGATCATCGGCATTCACGTGGAAGATCGGGATCTGCAACCCCTTGGCCAAGTCCGTCGGGTATCGCGTGGAGCGCCCTGAAGTCGGTCCGGTCGTGAAACCAATTTGGTTATTGACAATGACGTGCAACGTGCCGCCAGTCTTAAAACCGTCCAACTGGCTCATATTCAAGCACTCATACACAACGCCCTGGCCGATGAACGCAGCATCCCCGTGGATGAGGATCGGCATGACCGGGTAGCCCGGCTCATTCAGCCGGTCGTCCATGGCGCGCGTGATCCCCAGCAAAACACCGTCCGCGGCCTCAAGGTGAGAGGGATTCGCGGCCAAGTACACCTGTGTTGCCACGCCATCCGAGGCGCTGAAGACACCCTCCGTACCCAGGTGGTACTTCACGTCACCCGATGCTTCAGTGCCTTTCAGGTGCGGGCTCCCTTCGAACTCCGCAAAGATCTGTCCGTACGATTTCCCCGCAATATTTGCGAGGACGTTCAGCCTTCCGCGGTGAGCCATCCCAATGGTCACCTCATACAGTCCCGCGCTGGCGGCATCGGTCATCACAGCGTCAAGCAGCGGAATCAGAGACTCCCCGCCCTCCAAAGAAAACCTCTTCTGACCCGTGTATTTAGTCTGCAAGAACGTCTCAAACGCCTCTGCGTGGACCAGCGTGGCCAGGATCTTCTTCTGTTCTTCACGCGATGGTTTCTGGTACTGCGCCTCCACCTCCGCTTGCAACCACAGGCGCTGGGATGGATCCTGGATATGCATGTATTCGATCCCGACGGAGCGCGTATAGGTGTCGCGCAACCGATGCAGCAGTTCACGCAGGACCATCGTCTCAGCCCCGCCGAACCCACCGGTTGGGAAAGTGCGCCCCAGGTCCCACACCGTCAGACCGTATCTGCTTAGTTCAAGGTCAGGGTGCCTACGAACCCGGTATGCCAACGGGTCCGTGTCCGCAGCAAGGTGTCCGCGCGAACGGTACGCGTGGATCAGTTCCATTATCCGCGTACGTTTACCCTTTTCCCGGTCGAGGTCGTAATCCTGGTCGATCTCCCACCGGTAGGGCGGGTAGGGGACTTCCAAGGAGTCAAATACGCGGTCGTAGAACCCATCCTTACCGCTTAGTTTGTCGGAAAGGACCCGCAAGAACTGCCCGGAACCCGCGCCCTGAATAACCCTGTGGTCATAGGTTGAGGTGGCGTACATGACCTTACCGACGCCCAGTTGGGTCAGCCGTGATGTGGGTGAACCCGCCCATTCCGCGGGGTACGTCGTGGCGCCGATACCAATGATCACGCCCTGACCTGGCATCAAACGCGGAACGGAGTGCGTCGTGCCTAACGTGCCTGGATTAGTGAGCGAGGCCGACGCCCCCTGGAAGTCGTCAGCCCCAAGTTTCCCCTCACGCGCCCTCACAACAAGGTCGTTTGACGCAGCAACAAACTGCGGGAACGTCATGGTGTCGGCGTCCTTGATCACAGGGACTAAAAGAGCACGCGTGCCATCCTTTCGCGGCACGTCAACCGCCAGTCCCAACCCAACGTGGGCAAGACTGTCCAGGAACGGCTTCCCGTCTTTATTGACGTAAGTGACGTTCATGGAGGGCATCTCTACCAGCGACTCAACGATCGCGTAGGCGATGAGGTGCGTGAATGACACCTTTCCACCAACGGTGCGCTCCAGGTGATTGTTAATCACCGCACGGTTTTCGATCAGTACGGTCGCGGGGATTTCCCGCGCGGACGTAGCCGTGGGGACGCTGAGTGACTGCTCCATGTTCTTCACAATGGACCGGCCAATCCCGCGGATCGGTTCGAGGACGTTCTCCTGCTGGCGGCCATCCCTTCGGGCCGCCAGTTCTACCGCCTTGGAGCGGGTATAAGGAGAAGTGGCTTCCTGTACGCGAGTGGGCGGAGCCGGCGGCAGATCTGAGCGCGTCACGATCTCAAGGTTCGCCCCGCCCACCTCCTGGACTACCGGAACTGGAACGCCCGGGTTGTTATCTTCAGCAGAGAACGCACGCTCAGTCGTCGGTTCGACATCCGCTGATGGCGTTGGCGCAGGCGGTGGGGTGCCCCGCTCCGAGGGTGTGGGCGGGTTGGCTTGGAAGTACTGCCTCCATGACTCATCTACCGAAGACGGGTCTGCGATGAACTGTTCTCCCATGTATGCGATGTACCAGTCGTTTGGACCAAGATCATCGCGGCTGTGCTCTGCCACGAAGGCTCCTTTGGCTCTGTGATCGAGTGCTCCATACAAGTCTATGTACCCTTGTGACTTAAGTCTTGGGCAATAGGTGAAAGCCACACTGTCTATTGTGCGCCCTTGGGGATATATAGTGGATGCCACTATGCCCTCGGCTCTTTTAGACACCGCGTACTTACTGCTGGGAGTTCTCCTCATATTCGGGAACGGCATCTTTGTTGCCGCAGAGTTCTCACTTGTTGCACTGGACCCAGCCTCAGTTGAGCGCCAGGTCCGCGAAGGGGACCGGAAACTGTCCCGTGTCCTGTCGGCCCTGAAGTCCCTGTCGACGCAGCTTTCAGGTGCCCAAGTCGGCATTACGCTGACCACGATCCTGCTGGGTTACACCACTCAGGTGGCGCTAATACACATGCTGACCCAAGGCGGAGCAGCCATGGGGCTGAGCATTGCGCTTGCAACGGGGATAGGCACAACAGTGGCCGTCGTCCTCGTCAACGCAATGTCCATGCTTTTCGGTGAGCTTGTGCCAAAGAACATGGCGCTTGCGGAACCGTACAAGGTAGCGGGCTGGACCGCACCCATCCAGCTTGCGTTCACCTGGCTGTTTACGCCGGCGATCCGCGTCCTAAATGGGACTGCAAACGCGATCTTGAGGACGTTTGGGGTGGAACCGAGGGAAGAACTCTCCAGTGCACGCTCCGCGTCGGAGTTGGCTGCGATGGTCCGCCACTCCGCGGAGGAAGGGACGCTGGATGAGGACACTGCAGCCCTGTTCACCAGGTCAATCTCCATGGAGAACCTCAGCGCCATAGATGTCATGACCGACCGCGGCCGTGTGCGGGCGCTTAGTGAGGACGCGACGGCTGCGGACCTAATCCACCTTGCCCGGGAGACCGGCCACTCTCGCTTCCCCATCCTTGACAAGGAGGGTGAGGACTACGTGTCCATCGCTCTGTTGCGGCGTGCGGTGGCCATTCCATATGCGAAGAGGGCTGAAGTATCGGCCTCGTCCCGCTCCATCGCGGTCCCCGCGCAACAGGTACCCGAGACCGTCGGCCTCGTCCCCCTCCTCGTGGAGCTGCGCGACGGTGTTCAGATGGCTGTGGTTGTGGACGAATACGGGTCGTCCTCGGGAATCGTCACACTGGAGGACGTTGTTGAGGAGATCGTCGGGGACGTGAGCGATGAGCACGACCGCCGCAGGAGAGGCATCAAAAAGTCCCCCAGCGGCGGCTACATGGTCCCGGGGACTCTTCGCCCGGATGAGTTGCTGGCGCAGACGGGAATCGAGGTCGAGGAGGAGGGCCCCTATGAGACCCTTGCGGGCTTCGTCATGAATGAGTTGGGACAGATTCCGGAGGTTGGGGACACGGTGAAGACGCCACAGGCGACCCTAGAAGTGGTCGCGATGCGCGGCCGCAGGGTCACCCGGATTCATGTCCAAGGTGTGCCTCAGAACGAGGGCGACGTGAGCTCCGACAAAGAGGGGGCACAATGAGCGTTCCCATCGGCCTGTTCCTGACCGTCGTCTTCCTGGCGGTCAACGCCTTCTTTGTCGCCGCTGAGTTTGCGGTGACCACAAGTCGACGTGATCAGATTGAGCCGCTGGTCAAAGAGGGGCGCCGCGGCGCGAAACAGGCGCTCTTTGCGCTGCAGCATGTGTCTTTGATGCTGGCGATAAGCCAGTTGGGCATAACCGTCATGTCGACATCCTTGGGCGCCATCGCGGAACCAGCCATCGCGCAACTGATCATGAGTCCGATGCTGGCGCTCCACGTTGACGAAGTCACGGCCCACGCAATCGCCTTGGTGCTGTCTCTGCTGCTTGTGCTGTATCTGCACGTGGTTTTTGGAGAGATGGTCCCGAAGAACCTTTCAATCGCAAAATCTGAGTCGACTCTTCTGATTCTGGCTCCGATTCTGGTTGCGTTCGGCAAGGTCCTGGGCCCCATGGTTAGGTTCCTAGATGCCGTCGCAAACTGGTTTATAAGGCACATGGGTTTTGAACCCAAGTCGGAGATAGCCGCAACATACACGGTGGCCGAAGTGGCGAACATCGTTGAGGTATCCCGGGAGGAAGGCAAACTTCAAGATGAGCTGGGTCTTTTGGCGGGAACCCTTGAGTTTTCGCGGATGACAGTGGCGCAACAGATGGTTTCGACCGCCGACATCGCTACGATTCCACTGCCCGCCACTCCGCGAGAGGTGGAAGCCGCAGTCGCCAAAACCGGCTTCTCTAGGTTCCCAGTAACCGAAGACGGCGAAATTGTGGGCTACGTGCACCTCAAAGATGTGCTCTATGCCGACGGTGACGTGGAAGGGGATCAACCCGTGCCGTCGTGGAGAATTAGGGATCTGAAGACGCTGCCCGCGTCGCTTGGATCAGAAGACGCTCTACGCCAAATGCAGGTTGACTCAACGCATATGGTGGGAATCACATTTGAGGAGGGCGGCAAGCTGGAGGGTGTTCTCTTCCTTGAAGATTTGCTTGAAGAGTTGGTCGGGCAGGTCAAAGACTCTCTACAAAAGCGGCCTTGACGGGCACCGGGCGCCCTCGAAACCCACATATTGCCACAATGTTGATGCATGGACCAAAGTCACTCCCAAACTTTGGAAGTGACGCAAAACCCACGAAATACAACGAAATCGTGGCGGACGCCACTGTGCATGAGGTTGCAAAGTCGTAGACTCTAAATCGCGACTTCTTCAGGGAGGGTGCATTTCCGCTTGTGAAACCCAAGGGATTCACGAACGGGAGAAAGAGTCTCAGTGCATAAGCCTGAGGTTATGGCCGAAAGACGGAGAACGAATGTTGACTGGCGCTATGGCGGAATGTCCGTTGCCACCGCGCAGTTCAGTGCACCCCCGCTTGAACAGTGAGGAGTCGCCGGTTGATACGTATGGCCGTACGCAGCGTGGAGTGAAAGCCCATCGCCCTCGCCCTCGTGCCGCAATGAGATGGAGTGGTGCGACGGTCACCACAGGCATGCTCGCTGCTGTGCTTGCGGTTCCGGCCGTTGCCGCGTCAACCGCGGACGGTGCGGAGGACCCCAAAGTCGCCGGTAAGTTTGGCGTAGAGGAAACTTGGGCTGGCGTTCGGACACAGGCTGAAGATAGCGCCACGGACCTAACGCGCGATCCCGCGGCTGCGTCACGTGCGCGATTGCGCGTACCAGTTCAGGTCAGCCCGTGCCTTGCGGACGCGTCCGTCGCGGCAAACGGGTCACGTGACATTACGACTCAGGCTCGCATTTACATGCCGCTGCAGGAGGGCACGTATTCCGGGACCTCCTACTTCGGTTACCGCATCCACCCGATTTTTGGGGATTCACGTCTCCACACCGGTGATGATTACGCGGCGCCGGAAGGTACGCCCATCTACTCCGTTGCAGACGGTGTCGTGACCACGGCAGAGTGGAGTGGTACCCGCGGTTTCTACGTCGTCATCCAGCACACGCTTGCTGACGGGTCCCAGTACTCTTCCTGGTACCTGCACCAGTGGGAAAATAATGTTCGTGTCGGCGTTGGCCAAACGGTCAAGGCTGGAGAGCAGATCGGGGCGGTTGGCAACTCTGGGAACTCCACCGGAGCCCACCTCCACTTGGAAATCCACGATGGCAGTGATACCCCGATTCCGCCCTCGCAATGGCTCGTGGAACAGGGAGCGGTCTTCCTAGGAGAGGGCTGCTAATGATGCCCGTCGCTGCGGCACCGTATCCCTTGGTGTTGGCGCACCGCGGTGGCAGCGAAGAGGCCGTTGAGAACAGTTTCTCTGCTTTTGAGAGGCTTCGCGACCTTGGCTTTCAATACATTGAGACGGATGTTCAACTGACGTCTGACGGCGAAGTTGTGGTAATACACGACGAAACGCTGGACCGCTGCTACGGACAACCCGGGAAGGTGTCGGACTACACTTGGGAAGAAATTAAGCAGTTCCGCAACGAAGCGGATGAGCCTATGCCAAGGCTGGCAGATGTCTTGGAACAGTTTCCCGACATGTACTTCAACATCGACGCTAAGACGGATGAAGTCGTCGAACCCATGCTGAGCGTGATTGAGAAGGCCGACGCTTGGGACCGCGTATTGGTTGCGTCTTTCTCTGAGAAGCGGCTGGAACGCGTGCGGAGTCTTGCGGATCCGGAGCTGTCTACGTCCTTGGGTGTTACCGCTGTAGTTCGGCTTTTGTTGGCATCGGAGACGGTTTCGAATGCTGAGAGCTGGCATGTGCCTGGGCCACGCCACAGCGTAACTGCTGCGCAGGTGCCTGAGAAGAACAGGGGGGTGCGGGTTGTTTCTCCTCGGTTCGTTGCCACCGCGCACACCGCTGGGTTGGCGGTGCACGTGTGGACGGTGAATGAGCGGGAGAAGATGGAACGCCTCCTGGATTGGGGCGTTGACGGAATCGTCACGGACCGCCCCTCTTTGCTGAAAGAAGTATTGGTTGAACGCGGCCAGTGGCCGGATTCTTAGAGAGTTGTGATCGACCGGCTGGCGGTCGTTATGTGACCGGCGGGGCGCCCGATTGTCCGGTGCTCGCTTGGTGAACGGTGGCCGTCGTCCGGTGACCCGTGGTTGCTATCCGCTTATCTTTCCCTGTTCTCACGCACGCCTGCGGAATGCTGTTGGCTGTTAACTGTGAGAAGTACCGTGCGGTCAAGTGAGGGCCGCGGGAGCTGATAAAATAGTTGGCTGTTGGGGTCACCCTCAACTTTGCCCCGATAGCTCAGTGGATAGAGCGTCCGCCTCCGGAGCGGAAGGTCGCAGGTTCGAATCCTGTTCGGGGTACTTTTGTTGCCATCGGCATGTCCATCATCGAAGGTCGCGCTCAAGTGGCGTCTCTCCCAGTTTGCGCCCCAACCCAGCTCCGTTGCCCCTGTAACACCGCGGTTTTGGGTCGCCCCTCACCCTCTAGCGCGGGGATTCAAAATAAATTCCTGCGTAAGCACTCCTAGACGTCCTCTTAGTACGCCTGTGGCAACGGTTCAAGCGTTAGATCGTCGTTATTCGGCGCGAGGCAGCTTGCTTCAACGCGCCTTGTGTGAGCTGGACGCACGTTGTGTGAGCTGAACACACGATGTGCATGCACCCAAGGTGTGTTGAGCTCACACATCGTGTGTTGAACCAACCCAACGTGTGGCCAAGCAACCCTTCATGGGTCAAAAAGGGCGCCACTAAAGATGGGTTGTGGTTTGTGTAGTCATCCGTCATCCGTCGTAGTTCAGTTCCTGGAAGACCATGGCGGATGCTGATGGCTGCATGCCTGTGTGTGTAAAGCGCACCGCCTGTGTGCGTGTGCACCGCCGGTGCACGGGTTGTCGAGGGTTGCGCCAGGTTTGCTCTCAACAAACAGAAGAATCTGACTACAACCTAGGAGAAAGCCGGAGTGAGGGATTCTGGGGCCGCTACGAACAGTCGATCCAACCGAACAATGTGCATGCGCAGTGAGTGCGCAGTGCATGGGTGGGGAGTGCATTCGGAGCGCGTGCGGAGTGCTTTCGGTGTGTTGTGGTGCGCCGCTCAAGGGGTTGTTACGCCTTTGATGGGCGCTAGGTGCTTCAAGGTGCTTGAAATTTGGGTTGTATTGAACGGATCGTTCTCTTGCGGGTCTTAAACCTGTCTCGAGACTACATGCGGGGGCCGAAACTACATACGGGGACACAAAACAGTATTAAAAACGCCGTAATCTTTGCCCGCTATGTAGTTTCGGCCCCGCCATGTAGTTTTGAGGGGAGAACGGTAGCCACACTGGGGCAGGTGGCTGTTGCGCCGACATTCCTAGGTGTTTATGGTCAACGGTTTCCTAAGACCGAAGGTTGTGGCACATGATCGATGGTTAATCCCGGGATTAACCATCGATGTTGGGGATAACCATCGGCCTTAGAAACCTTGGAGGCCACCGACCCGCACAAGACCGACCCGCGCAGGAACCGGCCCCCGCAGGACCGGAGAACGGCTGCGGCAACGGTTCCGGCACCGGTAAAGGCACCGGTAAAGGCAACGGCAAGGCCGGACACAACCGAGGAATTCAACTCCACGCAACACACGCCACACAACGCGGTCAACCGCACAAATCGCCAAGATGGCATGCGGACCCCCAAGATGGCTATGCCATCTCGGCCCCTCCAGAGCCAACTTGATCTGTGCCGTGCCATCTTGGACCATCTAGAGCCAACTTGATCCGAACAAAGCCAACTCGACACAAGGAGTGACAACTCGGACCGCTGCATGCACCCCGCGAAGACTTATCGGGCCAACCATCCCACCAGTCAGTCACACGCCGCCAACAGGAATTCTGACAACAGCTAGGAAAACAATCACTGCTTTGAAACAAGAAACAGGCCATCCGCAACAAACAGGATCACTAGGAACCCCGGGGTTGCGATAACCCAGAGAAACGACGATTGAGAGCAAGACAGGCACCCGGTTTAGCAATCAATCGGCAATCTGGCGGGACTATGCGTTTACAGGGTGCGTATGCGCTTCAATCTGGCCGGACCAAGCGTTCGCAGTGCCGGGCATGTGGTGCCGGATTGAGGGATGCGGCAGGTGGCCGAGGGATGCAGCAGGTCATCGAGGGTTGTGGTGTCTGATCGAAGGCTGTAGCCGGGAATATCCTTCGATCAGGTTACGGTTGGGCACCACCGCAGGAGCAGGACGCTACGGAGGGGGATGTTGCAGGAGCAAGACGCCGCGGAAGGGTGGCATCGTAAAAGCGCGAGGTCACCAGAGCACGAGGTCGCAAGAGCACGATGTTGTGGCGAGAAGCTGCCGGGGGGACGCTGAGCAAAGCAGCGTCCCCCCGTTAACGGCGGCCGTCGGTGTCTGACCTGTCGGTGTCGACCCTGTCAGCGTCTAACCCGTCAGTGCCTAACCAGTCGGCGTTGTCTCCGTACTTGGTGTCTGCGTGACCCCCTGCTGCTCAAGTGCTGCCAGCCTTGCAGACAAGTCGTCGGTACGTGCCTTCTCCGCTTCCAACTCTGCGGTCAGGTCCGTTATGGATGTCTGAAGGCTTTCGTTCTCTGCTTTTAGGTTGTCCAGTTGGGTTTGAAGACTTTCGTCCGTGGGGGTCTCCTCCGTCAGCTCCGCGGGCGTTTCGGTTCCGCCCTTTGCGGCATCTTGGCGTGCCTTCTCTGCCGCTTCTTCAGCGATCCGTTGCTTGTCCTCTTCACTCAAAGACTGCTGCACGGTCGTGTAGCTGTTGTTAATTTCCGTCTTTCCCTGTGCGCGCGCGACCGCGTAGGAAACGCCAACTGTCATCAGCGCGACGACCAGGAAGATTATGGACATCTGCAGCAGCTGATTGTGCATAAGCGCATGCACGAACGGGTGCTTGCGTCGAGGCTCCTCCACGGCTACCCGTGTGTGAGCACCTCCGGCACCCGCAACACTGGCCGCGCCAGTGGCACCCTCGGAACCCCCGGAACCCCCGGAACCCGCGGCACCCGCAGAACCCGCAACGCCCGCACCAACCGCAGTTTCGTCCGCAGAACCAGCAACCAAACGCGCACCCGCCGCACTGGGACGTGATGGTTTGCCCTCATCGCCCTCGCCCCCAAAAGCCAGATCTCCCGCAGGCGCCACGCGTACGACAGTCGCGTCAGATGCAGTCTGCGCGCCCACGGCCGTCTCGGAAGCAGTCTGCGCGCCGGCAGTTGAGTCAGCCGCGTCTTCCGCTTGCCCAGACTCATGGTGGTCACCCGCCAGCAGTTCCCCTTCCAGGATCGGCGCGACCGCCTTCTTCGTCGTCTCAGCACTGGCTGTGATCACGATCCGATAAAACTCACTGGCGAACGCCGAGATCGCTGAAATCACACCGACGATCAGCAGCGAGCTGGAAAACGACGTCAACCGAGCCGACACAATTGCCATCGTGATAGCCGCCAACGACGTTGCCATCACCTGAGGTAACGACAGCTTCGACTGAGCGCGCATAGATCGCCACGCGTTACGCAATCTGTGTTTAGCCACGACACCTCCTTCGTCCACCAGCTAACCAAAGCTCAACACGAACAGTAAGAGTAACTCCTTAGCGTTCAGCGAACGAGGGCGAGATTGCGCACTCATTCGCTCAAAAACCGAACGAAAGTGGGACGGGTGCGGCTCTCGCCCTAGACTTGGCTCGTCATAGACACTTGAGGAAAGGCGTTGGCATGACGCGGACTGTGGTGGCGAAGTTTGGCGGATCATCGATGGCGGACGCGGAGCACTTCGCGGCGGCTAAGCAGATTATTGCCGGGGACCCGGCGCGTCGCTTCGTTGTTCCCTCCGCCCCTGGCAAGCGCCATGGCGATGATCACAAGGTCACGGACCTTCTCTACATGTGCAACCAGCTGGCTCAGCACAACATTGACTTCTCCGAAGTCTTCGCGCTGGTCGCGGCACGTTACCAGGAGATTCATGAGGGCTTGGGGCTCACCCAGGATATCGACGCCGCCCTCGAAACGGTGCGCGAAGAGATCGCGGCGGGCGCATCCGCGGAACACGTCGCCAGCCGCGGAGAGTATCTCAACGGGCTGCTACTGGCCGAATATCTGGGGTATGAGTTCGTCGACGCGGCGGACGTGGTCGTTTTCAGCCGCGGTGGCGTTTACAGTCCGCGCGCGACCATGAAGAAGATGCGCCAGGTGCTGTCAGAGGTCCCCAATGCGGTTATCCCCGGTTTCTACGGGGCGGACGAGGACGGTGTGACACACACCTTCTCCCGCGGCGGTTCCGACGTGTCCGGCGCGATTGTTGCGAGGGCGATGGGCGCAGACATGTACGAAAACTGGACGGACGTATCCGGTTTCCTGCAGGCGGACCCGCGCATTGTGGACGGGCCGCGCGCAATCGACGTGGTCACCTACAAGGAACTGCGGGAGTTGTCGTACATGGGAGCCTCCGTCCTACACGAAGAGGCCATCTTCCCCGTCAAAGAGAAGTCCATCCCCATCAACGTCCGAAATACCGATCGTCCCCAAGATCCCGGGACACTGATCGTCTCTGAGAAGGAAAAAATCGGAACCAGCGGTATAACGGGTGTCGCAGGAATGCAGCAGTTCACGGCCATCACCCTGGAAAAGACCCTGATGGACGAAGAGAAGGGGTTCATGCGGAAGCTGGTTTCCGTTTTTGAGACGAACGGAGTTTCCGTCTCCCACATTCCTTCAGGGATTGACTCCGTGTCCGTGGTTGTGCGCAGCGAATCGATCCGGTTTAAGCTGCGGAAAGTCGTTGAGGAGATCAAGATCTACTGCCACCCTGACGCTGTCAGTGTGGAGGACGGTATTTCCCTTATCGCGGTCGTGGGACGTGGCATGGTCTCCACCCCCGGCATCGCGGCCCGCGTCTTCCGCCAACTGGCTGATGCCGGAATCAACATCCGCATCATCACCCAGGGTGCGTCAGAGCTTTCAATCCTGATAGGTGTGGAAGACCGCCAGTTCGAGGACGCGATCAGGGCACTCTACCGGGCGATCTGATGGGCTAGGGCGGGAACGCCCTCGACTGTTCACGGTAGGCTGGGGTAGTCCCCGATGCGCTGAGAGGCGGTTCCCCCGTGACCCAAAAGATCGAAGAAATCTTCCCAATTGACGTCGCCGACAAGGATTGGTGGCGCCAAGCCGTTGTCTACCAGATCTACCCCAGGTCCTTCTATGACCTTGACGGCAGTGGTTTGGGCGACATACGCGGCATCACCTCCAAGGTTCGCTACTTGAAGGAGCTGGGGGTTGATGCGGTCTGGCTGAGCCCGTTCTACCCGTCCGAACTGGCCGACGGCGGCTACGACGTGGCCGACTACCGTGATGTTGCACCAGAACTGGGGACGCTTGCGGACTTTGACGAAATGGTCGCTGCCCTCCACGATGCGGGGATCAAGGTGGTTGTGGACATCGTGCCAAACCACACCTCTGACCAGCATGTTTGGTTCCAGGAGGCACTGCGCTCACCGAAGGGCTCGCCCGCGCGCAACCGCTACATCTTCCGTGATGGTGTGATTGATGAGGATGGGAATAACAATCCGCCCTCGGACTGGATCTGCATGTTTGGCGGACCGCAGTGGGACCAGGTTGAGGACGGCCAGTGGTATCTCCACACCTTCGCGCCGGAACAGCCCGACCTGAACTGGGACAACCCGGAGGTCCGCCAGGAGTTTGAAGACATCTTGGCATTCTGGTCGGATCGGGGCGTGGACGGGTTCCGCATCGATGTTGCCCACTCTTTGGTGAAGGACCAAGACGTCGTATTTGGTCCCGATCCCCTCCCAACCTGGGAAGAGCTGGAAGCGATGCCTTGGGATGGCAGCCACCCGGTGTGGGATCGCGACGAAGTGCACGACGTTTACAAGCGATGGCGCAAGGTTTTCAACAGCTATGACCCGCCTCGGACCGCAGTCGCGGAAGCCTGGGTGGATGATCCGGAGCGCCGCGCACGTTACGCCAGCATTGAGGGACTGGGGCAGACGTTCAACTTTGACCTGTTGCGCGCGGACTTTGACGCTCCGACCTTTAAAGAGATCATCGACCACAACCTTCACCTAGCAGATGGTGCGAATACATCAACCACGTGGGTCCTGTCAAACCACGACGTGATTCGACACGCAACCAGGTACGGGCTGCCGGGACTGCAGGAAGAGATAGAGAAGATTGCGGGTCACTCATGGCTGCTCTCGGGTGGATCCCCGGATGACGTGAAGCGGGAACAGGGTAACCGCAGGGCGGACGCCACCACCCTCATGCTTCTGGCTCTGCCCGGCAGCATGTACCTGTACCAGGGTGAGGAACTGGGGCTGCATGAGGTTGGGGACATAGCCGATGCTGACCGCCAGGACCCGACGTTCTTCCGCAGCCCGGGCGTAGATGTGGGCCGTGACGGATGCAGGGTCCCTCTTCCGTGGGTGGCAGATGAGCCAGGTTACGGATTCGGGTTTGGCGCGGACGCAAAGGCACCTCACTTCCCACAGCCAGACTGGTTTGCGGAGCACGCCGTGGACGTGGAGGATGCGGATCCAGAGTCCACACTCAACCTGTACCGAAAAGCCCTTGGCCTGCGCAAGAAGCTTCTGACGTCTGAGGAGCTGACCTGGGAAGATTCCGGGAGCCCGGATGTCCTGCAGTTCGCCCGCCCGAACGGGTGGAGGGTGATCATGAACTTCTCTGCTGAACCGGTTGCCATGCCGGAAGGGGAGTTGCTGCTTTCATCTCGTCCTCTGGAAGATGGAATGTTACCGGGCGACACGACCGCTTGGTTGCTCGCGTAGAAGAAACCTCAAAGGCGGGGCGTCAAACGGGCGCCCCGCCAACCTTGGGGCAGTTCGGCACCCCCACGCCCTCGATAGCCGCGGAAGGATTAGACCATGACGTACACGACTATTCACCTGATGCGCCACGGAGAGGTGAACAACCCCGAAGGTGTGCTTTACGGGCGCCTCCCGGGGTTCGGGCTGACCCCGCTGGGAATGGAAATGGCCGTTGCCGTGGCCAAATACCTGGTGGAAGAGGGCGCGGACATCACCCACGTGATTGCCTCCCCCCTCCTGCGTGCGCAGGAAACGGCCACGCCAACCGCCCTTGCCTACGGGTTGGAAGTGGAATCCGACGCGCGGCTGATAGAGGCGGGCTCAGAATTTGAGGGCGTGCAGATCAACAAGAACCGGTGGGCGCTGGCCCACCCGCGGAACTGGAAACTGTATACCCGGCCGCACGAACCGTCTTGGGGTGAGCCCTACAAGGTCATCGCGAAGCGGATGAGCGCTGCGATCTCCTCCGCGCTGCATGAGGCGCGCGGCCACGAAGCGCTCCTTGTATCCCACCAGTTGCCCGTTGTCACAGTGCAACGCTTCCTGGACGGTAAGCCACTGTCCCACAATCCGCTATTCCGCCAGTGTTCACTGGCGTCCTTGTCGTCGCTTGTGTTCGAGGGCGATGAGTTGGTGGCGTGGCGATACACAGAGCCCGCCGCGTATCTGCTGGCTGATGCGCAAGACATGACCCCCGGCGCCAGCCAGGCGGCGGTGCGTCGCTAGGGTTTAGGAGCTCAGGAGTCCACGTCGCGGCGCGGACTGGGGTTTGGCGGGTCGCCCTCGCCCTCGCCCTCATCCTCATTCGATGGCGGATCAGAGGGGTGTGGCGCACCACCGTCAAACTTCCGTTCTGGACGCGTCCGCTTCTGGCGCCTAGAAATGCGGTCCGCCAAGTCAGAAATCGTGTCCGGATCATCGTCTGGACGGGCCTTCGGTGTCTGCTGCGGGGGCGCGGGAGCACGTGCTGCCTCCGCCCGCGTCACCCACCCCGTGATGATCCACGCCAACGGGCCAATCAGAGGTATGAGGACGATCAGCGCCAACCACACCCAACGGTTGACCTTCCCCGGTGTCCACGTGCGGGAGCGCGAAGCCCAGTCAGCCAGCGCGTACACGGTGACGGCCAAAAGTGCGACGACCAGTAAAATTCTTGCCATGGCTACACCCTAGATGCTCTAGATGATATTTCCCGCGCCAGCCGCAAAGACGGCCCCCATGACGACCCCGTAGGTCAAAGCGTAGAGACCGGTATTCCGGAGCGTACCCAGAAGCTGGCGCCCCTTTGCGCCGCCCAAAATGGAAATCAAGCCGGGAAGTCCCGCAACGCCGAGGACGCCCGCCACCGCCAGCGCCCACATCGGTGACGCCCCCGCACCAAACTGCGACACGTCCCCCGCAAAAACGGCAGCCACGATGAGGGTTGCGTAAACCCAGCGGGACGGATTTTCGCCAATGCGGACCACCAGAGTGCGTTTGCCTACGGCCGCGTCGGTGGATACGTCGCGGATGTTGTTCACCATCAGCAGAGCAATAGAAATGAATCCGATGCCGGACGCAGCAGTCCAAACCCACCAGGGGACAGAGGAGGTCTGCACATAGGTCGTGCCCGCTGTTGCCATCAGTCCGAAGAATACGAACACGAAGAGCTCCGACAGTCCCACACCGGCGTATCCGTAAGGGCTGCGCCCACCCGTGTAGAACCAGGCTGCGACGATCGCGGCGAAACCTAGGATCACCAGCCACCAGTGGCCAGACCACTCAATCAACACCAATCCCGCCAGAGCCGCCAGTCCAAAGCAGGTAAGCGCGATGGAGAGGACTCTTCTTGGGCTGACCGAACCGCTTGCGGTAAGTCGCTTCGGCCCGCTCCTGCGGTCGTCAGTTCCGCGCACCCCGTCGGAGTAGTCGTTGGCGAAGTTCACGCCAATCTGGAGTAAAAGGGCAACTGCCAGCGCCAACGCGGACATCCCCCATGAGAATGAACCGATGTTGTAAGCGGCGCCGCTGCCCACCAATACCGGCGCGGCAGCAGCCGGGAGCGTGCGCAGTCGCGCGCCCTCTAACCAATCCTTTGCAGATGCCATGTATTCCATTTAACGATGCCAAGCATCGCCTTGGCCAATTTTGTTCATCGCGAGTGCGCGCGCCGCCTCCCTATCGACCTTCCCCAACGCGGTTTTCGGCATCGATTCTGTCGTCGCGACATACTTAGGAGTGGACGGCCCGCCCAGTTCTTCTCGGACTGCTTCCGCCACGCGCGGCCCGATTTCTTGGGGGGCGAGGGCGGTCTCGACCAAGATCCCCACGGCGCTACCCCACCTTTCGTCCGCAACAGGAAAGCCGTAGACCTCACGTACGCCGGTCATCTTGCACGTCGCAGCGACGCTGGTCAGGTTGATCTTGACGCCGCCGGACTTGATCAGGTCGTCGTTGCGTCCCTGAACTGTGACCGTGCCGTCTCTTGAGACTGTTCCCAGGTCGGACGTGGCGAACCACTTGGTGCCGTCGCGGTGAACCCACGGGGTTTCTTGGTCCAGGTACCCCGCCATCAAGGTAGGCCCGCTGATGAGCAGGCGTCCGCCCTCGTCCATCATCACACGCGTACCCGCAATAGGCAGCCCGTCATATACGCAGCCGCCGCTGGTTTCGGTCATTCCGTACGTCGTGACGGCCCGAACGCCCAAGGCCGCGGTCGCGCGGATCAGCGACTCATCGACGAAGCCGCCTCCGACCAGAATGGCGTCGAAGTGGCCAAGAGCGTCCGGCTGATGTTGAAGGAGCGTCGTGAGCTGGGCGGTCACCAGTGAACAGTAGAGGGGGATGGACGAGGGCGTCTGCTCCCGTGCTTCCCTGGCTTCCGCCGCGAACACCTTCGGCTGGAAGTGACTGGAGATGGCTAGGTGGGGTTCCTGGTTTGCGAACGTTGACCGAAAAACGGTCTGGATTCCCGCGATGTGCGTTAGTGGAAGCGCAGTTACCCAGCGACCGGGACCTCCAAGGTAGGTATGCGTCGCGTCGGCGGATGACTTCAGCGCGTCGTTTTCAAGGCAAACGAGGTTCGGCGTTCCGGTTGATCCGGATGTAGCGACTACTAGACCATGAGAAAGAACACTGTCTGGTAACCGTCTTTGCGTCAATCCCCGGTGGACTTGGTGGTCGATGCTCGCCGTGTCGGAGGGCGTGAGGACAAGCAGATTTTGGGGCGCCAAAGCGTGTTTAACGAGGGCACGTGCCGCTTTTTTCGCATTTGTCGCGTCCACCAGAACAGGGTCCATGGGCAGAACCCTAGCGGCGTGCGGGTAGGTGCGTTGCAACGAATCGGTTACAAAGGGCGCTCAGACCGTCCAAAATCGGCGGAATGGCGCGGTTTAGTAACGTATCTGGCATCGACGGTGCCGCAAAGCTTTTGTAGGATGGGGAGCGCTATGAAGAAGTTCTTTGGTTCCAAACGGAATATTGCCCTTGTCAGTGTCGGGGCAGTGCTTGCTGTGGTCCTCGCAGTTTTTGCGGGGGTCATGGTTTACTATGCCGACCACGCACTCCCTAAAGCAGCAGTGGCCGGTCAACCTGTCGGCGGAATGACGCGTGAACAGGTGGCGGAAGTCGTATCCGAACAAACCAGCGGCGAAGTCGTTGAGGTTGGCGGAGACGCAGTACCGGCGCAGGCGTCGCTGGCGGATGCCGGAATTGATGTGGACATCGAACAGACGGTGGATGAGGTGTTCGCACCTAACCGCGGTTTTGGAACGCGCATCACTGCCTTTAATACGGAGCGGGACGTAGAACCGGTCGTGACCGTCAACACGGAGAAGCTTGATGCCTTTACGGAGGGGCTGCATGGCGAAGACGTGAAGAACGCGGTGAATGGTGCGGTGACGTTCGACCCGGAGGCCAAGATATTTGTGGCAGCCGGGAGCGAACCCGGTGCGGAGCTGGATACTGAGACGTTGGGACAGGTGCTACTTGCGTCAGCTAAGTCTTTGACGTTTGAGCCTGTGAGCCTTCAGATCGTGGAGGTGTCGCCGGATTACGACACTGAGTCTGCTCAGGCTGCAGCGGCAACTGCCAATAGCTGGCTGGATCTAGAAATTAGGGCTTGGGACCGTGAGGAACGCGGACGGTACCCGGAGCGCGAAGAGATGGCGCCTTGGCTGACCTTCACCCCGAAGGATGGGGAATTAGAGGCCGGCTTGGATCGCGACCAGGTCAAGCAGTGGGTTAGCACGGTCGCGGGTGAATCCGACATTGAGACTGTGCCTGGTGTTCAGAACGTGAACTCCAACGGCGACGTTGTTGCACTGGCTGTCGAAGGGCAGGACGGCTTCAAGGTGAACAACATCGATGCGCTAACGGATGGCATCATCGCTGCGGTGACTGAGGGCCAACCTTACTCCGGAACCATGGAGTACACGGTTGAAGAACGACCCTTCACGCAGCGGCTCATCGCTGAAGGCGCAGAGAACTTGGTGTACCAGGCTGCGCCGGGTGAGAAGTGGATCGACATCAATCTTTCTAACCACTCCGTGTCAGCGTATGAAGGTGCGACGCTTGTCCTGCAGTCACCGATGGTGGCGGGCGCACCTGCCACTCCGACCGTGACGGGGGAGTATTCGGTGTGGGCCAAGGTTGCGACGCAGACGATGCGTGGTAACAACGTTGACGGCTCTACATATGAGACTCCGGATGTTCCCTGGATCCTCTACTTCCATGGCGGATATGCGACCCACGGCGCCTACTGGCGTAGCAGTTTCGGCTATGACGCAGGCGCCGGCGGATCTCATGGTTGTGTGAACATGCCTGTAGGTGCCGCGTATGATCTCTACTCTTGGGCGGATGTGGGCACGAAGGTAGTGAGCCACTACTGAGCTACGGCTGACCCTCTGCTGATTCACGGCTGAGCGCTGCCTGATTCACGGCTGAGCCAAGAAACCGCTCTGCTAAGCCACGGCTGAGTTCAGAGTTTGGGTCGGAGCGTTTGCGCATCGACAATGAGGAAAGAACTGGTTATTGTCCGGTTCTTTCTTCATTTAACGGAGGTTGTCCGTTCGACATGCGCGGCTCGCTCCGGCCCGGCTCGCTACCCCGACCCCCGGGCTCGAACCGGCGCGGCTCTCTCCCCCGACCCCCCGACCCTCTCCCCGCGGCTGACTTGGCATGTCGTTCGCCTGACTGTCGGTTCTTGTTCTTCTCAGGCATCGGGGACACCGGGGCGTTGGGTGACTAAAGGAGAGTGCCTGAACTTCCCCGGATTACAGCCGATTCGATGCTGCTCGGGCGATGCTCGCTCCGCTGGGTGTTCGCTCCAAGGCACTGATAATGAGGCTCCAAACGCTAGATCGTCGTTGTCGCCTAAGGTGTTTTGCTTAAGGTCGCCGTTGTCGCGCAGCTATAGCGGCGATCCAGGACGATAACGGCGATCTAAGCTGCACAGGAGCCAAATCCATCTCCACCGCAGCCCTGAAATCGGCCAAACTGGGCCGAACTGGGCCAAACTCGGCTGGAATGAGCCGGCGACGTCCCCTCAAGCCTCTTTTCACGCCAAGATCTGGGGTGCTGGCAAGTGCAGCGTTACAACAAACAGGAAAACAAACAACATTCAGGAAAACAAGCCCTGAATTGGCTGCGATAAAGGGGAAAACTACGAGTTTTCCCCTCAGCCGTTATAAGTTTGGCTGCTTGTGAAGGGGTCACAGGCAGGAAAACAACCAACAACCAGGAAAACCCACAACAGCCAGGAAAACAACCACTGTTTTGAAACAGCAAACGGGCTCATCCACAACAAACAAACAGGACCATCAGGAAGCCTGAGGTACCGCGGGTTTGGCAGCTGCTAGGTTGCAGCAGGCAAGAACTCTGACAACCATTCGAAAAGCAAACGATGGCAGACTCCGGGCCGGGGTTTTTCGGTTCACGGCCACTGAGTGTAGGTCCCCACGCGGTACAACGGGCATTGGGCAGCGCCCAAAGTACATTAGTGAGCACCAAAGTACATCAGGGGGTCCAAGATACATGCCGGGTAAAGATTACAGTGTTGTTATTGGGTTTTTGCTGCCCCGTATGTACTTTCGTCCCCGCAATGTACCTTCGACGGGGTTATCGGCCGCGCGGGTAGGTTGATCACTTCACAGATCCACCCGGCCTCCAAGGTTGGGTGAGCGTAAGACCGAAGGTTATCCCCAACATCGAAGGTTAATCCCGGGATTAACCCTCGATCATGTGCCACAACCTTCGGCCTTAGCTGATGGGCGCGTTTGCCGGAGCTTCACAAAAGGGGCTGTGGGGGCCACATAATTCAAGGTTGGCTAATGACTCATCGCCAGCGGCGCGTGCGACTCACTGGCGGGATGGCCCTGGAAGTCTTCTTGAGGTGTATATATAAACGCCGAGACGGCGCGGCACGGATCAAGTTGGCTCTGGATAGGTCGAGATGGCGCGGCACGGATCAAGTTGGCTCTGGATAGGTCGAGATGGCATAGCCATCTCGGGGGTTCGCATGCCATCTTGACTACTTCTGTGGTTGACCGTGTGCTACAGGCTGCGTACAAGGCACAGCCCACGTCCAACCTAAGCAAGCGCCGGGCCAACTGGTTTCATCTACAGCCTCCTTTTATCAAGCGCCAGTTTGCCTTCAAATTGCGTGCACGAAGCACATGAGCAACCAGGTCTCGAGCGGCGCGCGGCAGTGGTCCCACGCCGGGTAGCCAAGGCCCGCTGGGCAACGGCGCCATCATCGACAGCGAAAGTCCTCCCGACCGCGGCACCGCACTATGTGGCAGTTGAAGGCCCGCCCAGCAACGATTTCGCACTCAGTAGTAGTACGGGAAGTCCGACCAATCTGGCGAGCGCTTTTCGAGGAACGAATCCCTGCCCTCTCTAGCCTCATCCGTCATGTAGGCCAACCGAGTGGCCTCCCCTGCGAACATCTGCTGTCCCGCCAACCCGTCGTCCGCAAGGTTGAACGCGAACTTCAACATCCGGATGGCTTGAGGCGACTTGCCCGCAACGGACCGGCAGTACCCTATCGCGGTCTCCTCCAGCTCAGCGTGAGGTACCGCTTGGTTAATGGCCCCCCAACTCTCCGCCTCTTGCGCAGTGTAGGTTCGCGCCAAGAAAAAGATTTCCCGAGCCCTCCGGTCCCCAACCTGCCGCGCAAGCAATGCAGAACCATATCCGGCGTCGAATGATCCCACGTCAGCATCGGTTTGCTTGAAGCGCGCATGCTCTTTGGATGCCACGGCCAAGTCACAAACGACACCCAAGGAGTGCCCGCCACCCGCTGCCCAGCCATTGATCGCAGCGACCACCACCTTCGGCATCGACCGGATCAGACGCTGGACCTCCAGAATATGTAGTCTCCCGGCCGCAGCACGCTCAGACGCGGTTGGTTCGGGAGCGAGGGCGTCCGGATCTGATGTGGAGGTTGAGGATGTGGGAACGAGGACGTCCTCGTCCTTCGGTTTCTGCACCGTGTAGCGGTAGCCGTCCTTACCCCGTACGCGCTGGTCACCGCCGGAACAGAACGCGTGTCCGCCGTCCTTCGCGCTTGGACCATTTCCCGTGATGATCACCGCGGCCACATCCGCGCTGCGGCGCGCATCTTCCAGCGCGACTAGGAGCTCATCCACCGTCTGCGGGCGAAAGGCGTTGCGCACCTCCGGACGGTCAAATGCAACACGCACCCAGGGCAAGTCGGCCCCCGCAGGGGCGCCATCTTGTTCACCCCGGGATACGCCTCTGTGATACGTGATGTCGGTAAAGTCGAATCCCGGCACGGTGCGCCAGCGGTCCGGGTCGAACGTGTCTGAAACTCTGTTTGGTGCATTCACAGCTCCAACCTTAACCGGCTGTTGGTCCACATGGTCATATCTAACCTGGCACCAGCGTGCCCGGCCCGTAAACTGGCCCCATGAGCGACATTTATGCATACCTGAATCCCGGCAGCCACCTTCTGAAAGAGATTGATGAGACTCCCCAGAGCTGGCTGGACCTCATTGAGCTTTCTGCCTTCTTGAAAGACCAAAAGAAGAGGGGAGTGGAGGAACAGTACATGAAGGGGCGGAACATCGTCCTCGTCTTTGAAAAGACATCGACACGTACGCGGTGTGCGTTTGAGGTCGCCGCCGCCGATCAGGGTGCATCCACCACCTACTTGGACCCCGCGTCCTCGCAGATGGGACACAAGGAGTCCATCGCGGACACCGCAAAAGTTCTGGGGCGCTTCTACGACGGCATTGAGTTTCGCGGAGCGGACCAAAGCCAAGTAGCGATACTGGCGGAGGAATCTGGCGTCCCCGTATGGAATGGGTTGACGGCGCAGTGGCACCCCACGCAGGTGCTCGCTGACTCTTTGACGATGCTGGAGCACGGCGGCGGACGTCCCCTCAACCAGATCACCTACTCATACCTGGGGGATGCACGGTACAACATGGGCCGTTCCCTATTGATCAACGGTGCCCTGTTGGGCTGCGATGTCCGCATTATCGCGCCGCTGGAACTTTGGCCTGACGAAGAAGTCATAGAGAAGGCCGAAGAGATCGCGAAGATCACAGGGGCCAAAGTCACCATAAGTGAGGATATCGATGACGTACGGGGCAGTGATTTTGTCCACACCGACGTGTGGGTTTCTATGGGGGAACCGAAGGAGGTTTGGAAGGAACGTATAGACCTTCTTTTGCCTTACCGCGTGGATGAAAAGCTGATGGAACTTGCGGGGCCAGAAGCCAAGTTTATGCACTGTTTACCAGCGTTTCACGACCTTAATACGACGGTCGGCCAAGAGATCAACCAGGACTTCGGGTTGGACGGAATTGAGGTTAGCGATGAGGTCTTCAGTGGACCTCGTTCCGTGGTGTTTGATCAAGCTGAAAACCGGTTGCATACCATCAAGGCGGTGATGGTGCGCTCGTTGGGAAAGAAGTAGTATCGGATCGATATGAGTTTGCGTGTTTCATCTGTCCGCCCTGCGCGCCCAAAACCGGGCAGCGGTCTGCCTCAGCATGCCATCGGCTTGGGCCGTCACCGGCAAGTGCCGCCGCGTTCCCTGCCGGTCGGTCCTATCACGGCAGCCGCTGGAGCGCTGGTTGTAGGCGTTGGGGCTGTTGGTCTGGGAATGAGTCTGCTGGCCGGAAGCGCGGGTCCAGCTGTTTCCGCAAGTGCTATTGATGGCGGTTCCAGCTCCGCGCACACAGTAGTCATGGAGGTGACGCTGCCGGAGCAGGAAGCACAGATTCTGAACGTCGCACGTTCCACTTGTGACAGCCTGAACGTAAGCGCACTGGATGAAGTGTCCGTTGAGGAAGCCGCAGAAGAAGCAATGGCGGCCTACCAGGATCTTCAGGAACACGTCTCCAAAGCGTCACATGTCAGTGAGCGCGCAGTAGTGCTTGAAGGGGTCCCTGATGCTGTTCTGGACTCATACCTTAACGATGAGATTCCGATTCGTAAGCTGCTGGCTGCTGCCGAATCAGTTGATGCCGTTGACGTCTCAGAAGGGGAACAGGTGCTTCCCCCTATCGCAGATGTTTTAGAAGTCCCGAAAGTCACCGCCCCTCTTGGTCAGGATTCCGTGGAACAGCTCCGCGACGGCACGCAGAGACTGGATAAAGCACTGCAGGTGCTCCCGGTAGAGGATCGAATTGCGATCATCGGTGAGAATGCGGTGGACTTTGCCACCCTCACGGATGAGGAGATTGACCGCGTCTTGGCTGCGGGGGAAGTCCGCTCTATCCGCTTGGAAAAGGAGCGCCGTTTCGCTGCGTCCCTGCCTGACATGTCGCAGATGGAAAACGGTCGCATCGATGACTCGATGCTTTGCTCAATCCCATGGGTTTCGCCCTACTACCGAATACTCTGTGTAGCACTTCCGTCCCTAGAGGCGCTCAACGAAGAGTTCAAAGCAAACTTCGGCTACGACGTGCCCATCCAAAGCGCCTACCGTTCTTATGATGAGCAGGTCCAGGTCCACCAGGTTGCCCCCACAATGACCACCCTCCCGGGTACGTCCAACCACAGTTGGGGGTTGGCTGTGGACTTCGACATCGATAACTACCGCTCATACGATGACCCACGCGTCCAGTGGTTGGTTGAGAACGGGCCGCGTTTTGGCTGGCGCAACCCGACGCTTGAAGCTTTTGAGACCTCTTCTGAGGAGCCGTGGCACTTTGAGTTTGGAACCACCTATCCGCATCTGGAAGGCGGAGGTTTCAACGGACCTACCCCTGAGGTTGAGTACGTGATCACCCTTCCCGAAGGGTGGCAGACGAAGACGCTCCTGTCTCCGAACTCAAAGTAGCGCAGTCGGTCAGCCCCTTGGCTCCAGCCACTGGGGAATGGGAGATTTCCCCAGCCCCAAGAAGCTCAGGTATAGCCCGAATACAACGATCGCGATGCAGGGAATCAGCAGAAGCACCCCCAGGAACGTGCCCATGAATCCGCCGACGCCAGGTGCGATTAGTCCGCCCAGCCCCATTCCCAACATGATCAGTGATATTCCGGGCAGCGACAGCAGCACCATGCGCTCATCCGCAACGCCTTCAGATTTCCTAAGATTCTTGGCCCTTGCAGTCGGCCTCCGAAGCGCCCATGACGCAATCAGCCCAAGTACGCCAACAATCAGTGCGACCATAATCATGGAGCCACTATATAGACTTGCGCGATGACCACGATCCCCAGCGCGCAACTCTCATCCCTCCGTCCTTCTGTGTGGGGCGAGGGCGGAAGAACCGTCCTCGCTGACATACAGGAGGTGGTGCTCTTCTCTTTACCCATGAACATCCGGTTCCGCGGGATCACTGTTCGTGAGGGCCTACTCTTGCGCGGGCACCAAGGTTGGGGTGAATGCGCTCCATTCTGGAACTACGACCCGAAGGTTTCTTCGTCTTGGCTTCTGTCAGCCATCCGCCAAGCCACAGAGGCTCCGCCCGCACCCCTGCGCGACAAGATTCCCGTAAACGTGACGATTCCCGTCTGTGGTGTGGAAGAGGCCCTGCGTCGCCTGCGTAGTCAACCCGGCTGTAACACCGCGAAGGTGAAGGTCGCGGATCCAGGATTCTTGACGGAGGAGGACGTGGGCCGAGTAGAGGCGGTCGCGAACTACCTGGGGAACGTGTACGGCGACAAAGCCCGCATCCGCATCGACGCGAACACAGCATGGGGCGTTGATGAGGCCGCCGACGCCCTCGACCGACTAAACCACGCTGCCCGTAGCATCGAGGGTTTGGAGTACGCGGAACAACCCGTGAAGACCGCCCTCGAACTGAGCAAACTGCGCAAACTGACGTCCGTGCCGCTGGCTGCGGACGAATCAATCCGACTTTCCAGCGATCCGCTGGCCGTACGCAGACTGGATGCGGCGGATGTAGCCGTTCTGAAGGCGGCTCCGCTGGGGGGCGTGGCAAGCGCGCTGGGTCTGGCGGAACGTATGGGTTTGCCGGCGGTTGTGTCCTCCGCGCTGGACAGTTCTATTGGGATTAGTGCGGGCGTCAGTTTGGCGGCGGCGTTGCCAAGCCTGGACTACGCGTGCGGGCTCAATACGGTCACTATGTTTGCCCAGGACGTGGTGCAGGAGCCGCTTGTTGCGGAAGGTGGCGAAATAGATGTCGCGCGGGCGAGGGCGGTGGCGCGCGGGGAGCTAACGCGGAGCTCGCGTTTGGTGGAGCCCGATACGGTGAGCCGGTGGGAGGATAGGCTTCGCCTGATGGTTGCAGAACTCAGTTCGGAGGTTGCGTGACAGAAGCAGGTGAGCGGGCGCGCCAGACGCCCAGCATCGTCCAAGCGCAGGCCGTAGTTGACGCGCTGATCGCGGCAGGAGTTCGCAGGGTGGCGTACTGTCCGGGATCGCGCAATGCTCCGTTCGCGTACGTTTTGTCGGCGTACGAGGACGCGGGGCTGATCTCCGTCTCACCCTTTGCTCAGGAGAGTACGGGGGCGTTCTGGGCGTTGGGTGCCGCGAAAGCTCTGGGCGGTCGTGAACCCGTTGCGGTGTTCACGACGTCGGGCACAGCGGTTTCCCAGATGCACGCCGCCCTGGAGGAAGCGCGCCACCAGGGTATTCCGCTGGTCGCGGTTACGGCTGACCGTCCGTTCGAACTGGTCGACGTAGGTGCGTCTCAAACAACGCGTCAACATGGAATATTCGGTCCCACCACCATGGATTCGCTGGACATTCCAGCGGACGCGCCAAGCGGGGTCGCCCAGCGGGTTGGGCGCGTTGTGCGCAGGGCCCTGGGTTGGGGCGGGCGCCGCGGGCCGGTCCACATCAACGTGGGATTCCGAGACCCGCTGGTGCCGGAGCAGCCGATATACGTGGGCGGCCGCTCCGCCCACGCCGAAAGTGGCGTTGCGCGGGTTCGCGCATCCGACCAGCCTTTGGGAGCGGTGGCGTGGAACGAGGTCGTTGATCCATCCCTTAATACCGTTGTAATCGCGGGCGAGAGCGAGCCGTTTTACGCAGATACCAACCTCAAGATTGGTGAGTATGCGGCGAATTTGGGGATTCCGGTGCTCGCGGAACCGTCCTCTGGGCTCACCCAGGTGAGCACGTGGATTCCTCACAGCCAGTTGCTGGCGCCGGTGTTGGCCGGGCAAGTCCAGCAGGTGCTTGTCTTGGGGAAGCCGACGCTCAGCCGCCCGATCGCGCGGATTTTCGGGGGCGAGGGCGTTGCGAAGATTGTCGTTTCCGCTCACCATGAGTGGCCAGATACTGCTGGTAATGCGGGCGAGGTCGTTGCCGACCTCGAAACAAAAGGTGGGCATACGCATGACGCAGCGTGGCTTGAGCAGTGGCAGAGTGCAAGTGCGCGGGTGGGAGAGGGTGCTCGGAAGGAATGGGGCTCCCGTCCACTGAACCACTTGATGGTGGCGGAGGCCATCTGGGCGTCACAGCCCCAGGTCGCATTGTGGCTGGGTGCCTCAAATGCAGTGCGCGCGTTCGACATCGCGGCGGAGATGCCGGGGCGTCGACTTGTGTTTTCCAACCGCGGGTTGGCCGGGATTGACGGGACGATTGCGTCTGCTTTGGGGGCGCAGTCAGTGTTGCAGCGGCCGGTGCGCGTGGTTATGGGCGACCTGACGTTTGTATACGACATGGCTGCATTGGGTGCCTCAGGTGCGCCTACGCCGGATATTCAATTAATCGTCTTGGATGACGCCGGGGGACGCATTTTTGAGTCTCTGGAGCATGGGTCGAAGGCATCTGCAGAGACTTTGGAGCGCTACTTTGCCGTGCCACAGAACGTGGATGTCTGCGCTGTGGGTAAGGCGTGCGGCTGGGATGTTCGGTGTATATCCGATGAAGCGGAACTCCGTGAGGCATTGGAGCTGCCTGTTACGGGGCGCAGCATCCTCCACCTGTGCCTTGACTCACCCGCTGAGCTGTTCGATTCTGTGAGAGTCGGGGCTATTTCTGGGTGGAAGCTGAGAAGAAGCTGAGAGCTTGCGGGGTGGGCTTACGGCACCAAACGGTGGCGTTTACGATAGCAATCTGAATGCTAATGCGGAGGTTTGAGATGTCGGAGTCATACGACCCTAATCGTTTGTCGTTGCCAGGTGGCGGGGCAGAAGAGCGTTTCGCGCCGTCACCTGCGCAGGAGCCGGCCCCTGAGGCGGCCTCAGGGGCATACCAGTCAACATACGGCCAGCCGGATGCCGGCCAGCCCACGTATACCCAGCCAAGCACTGGTCAATCCACGTACGGCCAGCCAGGCGCTGAGCAGCCCACGTACGGCCAGCCAGGCGCTGAGCAGCCCACGTACGGCCAGCCAGGCGCTGAGCAGCCCACGTACGGCAAGCC
>CAZTTD010000004.1:0-2603 GCA_964616925.1 uncultured Actinomyces sp. | reverse complement strand
AGCCAGGCGCTGAGCAGCCCACGTACGGCAAGCCGGATGCTGGTCAATCCACGTACACGCAGCCAAACGCTGCGCAGCCCGCGTATACCCAGCCCATGTACGGCCAGTCGGCGTTTCCTTCGCGGGCCGAGCAAAGGGCTTCAAACGCATATGCGTCAGCCGACCAGCACACGGCGCCAGCAACGCCCTCGTCCTCGTCCGCATTTGGTCGGGCTAGCGAGGGGCCCGCGCCGGCAGCAACGCCCTCGTTCCCACAGCGTTCATCCGTGCAACCGGCCCAGAAGAAGGGGCCTGGGTGGGTCGCGCTGGGGGCGGGGATGTTGGTGAGCGCGCTCGTCTCTGTTACCGCGGTGTTCGGGATCTGGGGCGCACAGTCGCCATTTTCGGAGTCCCCAAACATGACTTCGGGACAGGACACATCTGCCAGCGCGCAGAATCTACAGTCCAGTTCGGAAACTGTGGAGCCTGTCAGCACCACGGGCACGGTCCCCGACTGGGAGGCAGTGGCCGCCGCGGTTCGTCCCGCGACCGTCACGATCCAGGTGTCGGGGGAGTCGGGATCCGCTAGTGGCTCGGGTGTGATCATCGACAAGGACGGCCACATAATCACTAACCACCACGTCGTCTCCGGGGTGCTGAGTGGAGGAAACATTACGGTTACCCTCCATGATGGACGTTTGTACACGGCGCAGATCGTCGGTACGGACCAGACCACAGACTTGGCGGTGTTGGCGTTGAACGACCCGCCCTCGGATCTGACTGCGGCGCTACTGGGGGATTCCTCCACGCTCAAAGTTGGCCAGCCCGTGATGGCGATTGGTGCGCCGCTGGGCCTTGCGGACACCGTGACGACAGGCATCGTTTCAGCACTGGATCGTCCTGTGTCGGTGCAGGGTGAATCTGATCCCGCCGCGCAGCAAGCTGAAGTCGTGGTAACGAATGCCATCCAGATCGACGCGTCCATAAATCCGGGCAACTCCGGTGGGCCACTTTTTGATGGCGAGGGCGCAGTTGTGGGGATCAATTCATCCATTGCCTCAATGGAATCTGGGCAGGGGAGCGCCGGGTCGATTGGGCTCGGGTTCGCGATACCGGTGAACCTGGCGTCCTCTGTGGCCAGCCAGATCTTGGAAACGGGCGTTGCCCAACATGCGCTTTTGGGTGTTCAGATCGGCACGGTGAGTGTACTCAGTGACGGCGAGCAGCGTCTGGGCGCTGAGGTTGCCGCCGTGACCGAAGGAGGCGCCGCGCATAATGCCGGCCTAACCGTCGGTGACGTAATCATAGGAATAGATGGGAACTCTGTTACCAGCGGATCCTCCCTAACAGGTTACGTTCGCCGATACACCGCCGGGGATGAGGTGACCTTGGACGTCATACGTAACGGCCAGTACATGCAGATGCCGGTGATCCTTCAGGAGAGATAGCCTGAGCGCCCCATTTTGAGCGGGTGCCTCAAGGGCGGCGAACGGCAACAAGAGCGGACGGGGACAACGGGACCCCGTCCGCCCTTGTTCACCGTGTGACCTGTCCGCCCGTCTGCCCGTCGGCCAGTCTGCCCGTCTGCTCGGCCGCTCGTCAGCCCGTGCTCTGTCCAGGTGTGGTCGACGGTTGTGGCGGCTAGTGTCCCAATGGCGGTGGAAACATCAGTGGAGGTCCTTTCCATACCCCTGCGGTGAGGTCGTGATGGGGCCTCAACCGTTAGATGGCGTTGTCGCTTAAGATCGCCGTTGTTGCGTAGCTATAGCGGCGATCCAAGACGATGATGGCGATCTGTGGTACGTGAGTGCATGTAGGTCGCCACAGGATCCAACCCCACCGCAGGTTCTTCATCCTCACCGGAGGCACCCCTGCCGCAACTTGTCCACTTGCGGCAGCGCGGGCATCGGTTCTAGGTCTGTCAAAACCAAAGACGCCAACCCCCACCCAAACGCCAACCCTGAACATCGGCCCCACCGCCAACCCCAAACGTCTGCCCCGAACGCCGGTTAACATGCGTCGAAACTACATAGCGGGGCCGAAGATACATACGGGGATGAAAAAAAGACAATAAAAACACTGTAATCTTTACCCCGTATGTATCTTCGGCCCCCGTATGTATCCTCGACGGCCCTCAATCCAGTGGACCCGAAAGAATGCAGTGCTCAAACTGAGGCAGGCGACTGTGCGGGTTATAGAAGCCCGGTCTTGTGTCCGGTGCTGTGTCCCTCAGCGTTAGAAGACCCGGTGGTCCAGGGCTGAAAGATTCTAGATGTCGGATTAGATACGCGATGTCCGCTTAAATACTGGATGTCCGTTCAAATACGCGATATTCGGCCCTGATATCGCGTATCTAAGGGGACATCGCGTACCTAAGCAGACATCGCGGATCTAGTACGCACATTCCTTTAGGTGGCCCCAATCCCAACGCCCACCAACAGCACAAAGGGACACCAAAAAGACCCAGCACCGCGTGACGCGCCCGCTCTTTTCCAACCAGCGTCGGTCTCCTAGATGTTGAGCGTGTTTGTGTTTGTCGTCGCGACTAGGCATCCAGTTTTGCTCCCAGTTGTCCGTTTTCCTCTTTGTTGTGAGCGGAGAGGCGCTCGTTTTCCTGTCTGTTG
>CAZTTD010000003.1:6531-58625 GCA_964616925.1 uncultured Actinomyces sp. | reverse complement strand
GTCTGCCAAGACATAGTTCGGCCGTTCGGCTAACGTTGTGCCCGTTTTGCGAACGATGTGCCCAAAAACAGGGCGTTCAGCGAACGATGTGCCCAACTTGCAACGATGTGCCCGCCGTCGAACGTTGTGCCCGGGAACATCGTTAGTTTCGTGCCACATCGTTAGCTGGTCGGCATCCCAGGGCGTTTTGCGAACGTTGTGCCCAAAAACAGGGCGTTCAGCGAACGATGTGCCCAAAATGCAACGATGTGTCACGAACCAACCAACCAAGCCCAAGATGGACCGACTAACCCTCCTACAGCCCCTTTTATGAAGCGCCGGAAAACGGACCATTCACAGGAACAACTAGGCACCCCGGACTTGCGATAAACAAGCCCCCCAACCCACAGCCCATTTTGTGAAACACCAAAGACCCTCAGACAACGTAAAGGCCCTCAGACGGCATTGAGCGCGCCGGGTGCCCCGACGCGCTCAATATAAAAAAGTAAGGGATGAAGTCGCGATCAGCTTCCGCTGTCGGCCTTGACCTCTGTCAGCAACTTCTCCAAGTGCTCAGCAATGGATGAGCGGTACTCCGCTTCAAAGCCACGCAGCTCGTTGATGGAGTCTTCAAGGTGTGTCTGCTCACCACGCAGACGCGAAAGGATATCTTCGCGCTGGTTGTTCGCGTCAGCCACAATCTTCTGGCCCTCCTGGCGGGCCTCCGACACGATGCGCTCCCCTTCTTCCTTGCCATCATTCACATATTCGTCATGCAGACGCTGTGCCAAGGAAAGCATTGCCGTGGCAGCTTCAGGATCGGAGGGTTCCGAAACCGGTGCCGGCTGAGCAACAGGTTCAACTGGTGGAGCAACCTCCACAACCGCCTCTTCGACGACCGGTTCCGCTACGACAACGGGGGCACCGGCCTGAAGTTCCGCAACACGCTGCTCTGCGTTCGCGAGTTTCTCCTTCAGCTCCTGGTTCTCAACCGTCAACGCATAGATGGTTGCCACAACTTCGTCAAGGAACTCATCGACCTCAACCTGGTCGTACCCCTCACGGAATTTAACGGACTGAAATGTCTTGTTCAGAACGTCATCGGCGGTTAGCGACGCCATAATGTTCACCTCTGTCATTATCAATGAGTGAGACACCGACGCCACCAGGTAGTGGCACCGACGGCCAGCAATTCACGTACTTCTCTGCGTACCCAGAACTGCGTACATAGAAGATCATACCGACACACTACGCAACTTGCGCAACATTGACACCATTAGTAACAGAAATGGGACAGTACTGACCGGCTGCGCAGCCTCTGTCTAACCCCTGACCAAAGCCAGGTAGATCAGCCAGGACCCGACTCTGCCAACCAGCAGAACCGCAATAAACAGCACCATGAAACCCACGTCAAGGGCCACGTTGCCAAGGCGCAAAGGAGGGATGTACTTCCTAAGCCACCGCACCGGCGGGTCGGTCAGGCGATACACCCAGTCGAACACCACCAATAGCAAACTGGGTGGGCGCCACCTGGGCGCCAAAACGCGTATCCAGTCCAGAATGACCCGCGCGATCAGCACTAAGGAGTATGCCCAAGACCCATAGGCCAGCACGTACCCCAGAATAAGGAAGATTGAGCCCAACAGTCCGCCCTCTAGGCAAATAGATTGGTCGTGCGGGTGTCAGTCTGCGCCGCGACTTCAACCCCGTTTGGGGAAAGTAAGAACACGCGCGGCGTCACCTTTTCGATGGCGCCGTACAGACCGAAAACCAGCCCAGCGGCAAAGTCCACCAGCCGACGTGCTTCATCGTCATTCAGATCTGTCAGGTTCATAATGACGGGCGTCCCGTCCCGCAACGCCTCACCAATCAGCCGGGCATCCTTGTACGAGGACGGATGCACAGTCACGATTCGGCGGACCGAAACCTCTGGTTGAGGCGCTGGGACGCTGGCGACCGGCGCCTGATAAGCCACAGGCTCCGGCTGTGAGACCGTATGGAAGTTCACCTCACGCACCTCCGCCACTTCCTGCTGGACATACTCCGTATCGAAAGCCTGGTCGTCCTCATCGGGTACGCGCCAGCCCATGATCTCCATTGCGCGGTTCAAACGCTGCGCCATCGCAAGACCTTCCTGATTCCTCTACACAAGCAGTGATCGCCCATTGAGCAGCGGCAATCGTATCAATATGAACGGTATCCCACCGTCGCCAGCCCAGCGCGGAGATCCCGCGGCATGTCGCCTAGCGAAGGAAATCGGGAATGTCTAGATCCTCAGATACGACGTCATCCGCGTAGATGCGTGGGGCCTGGAACCCTTCGCCCACCACCCCGGTCCGAGGGCGCACGGCGTCACTACGCAACGCCGCCATGGACCCCGTGCGGGTAGGCACTTCGGGTGTTGCGCGGTGCGCAGGTTGCGCAGCAGTCTGAGGACGGGCCCGCTCCGTGTAGACCTCTTCCATTTGAGGACGTGCTGACGGAGGTGCGGCAAATGGTGGCGCATCGTCAACCACGGTCTCAGTCACACGAGCGACCCGTTCCACCGCCGGCGCAGCTTGGCCCTTCTGGGTCTGCGGATCAAAGCCCGCAGCGATGACGGTAACCCGGATCTCATCACCCAGCGACTCATCAACAACGTTGCCGAAGATGATGTTCGCTTCCTCATGCGCAGATTCTTGCACCAGCGTCGCTGCCTGCATGATTTCGTGAAGACCAAGGTCCGGTCCACCCTGGACAAAGAAGAGGATGCCGTGTGCTCCATCGATCGATGCTTCCAGCAGCGGAGAAGATATAGCGGTCTCAACAGCGCGCAGTGCCCTGTCCTCACCTGTGGCGGCACCCAGCCCCATCAGAGCAGATCCCGCATCCTTCATGACGCTCTTCACGTCGTTGAAGTCCACGTTCATGAGGCCCGGGGTCGTAATGAGTTCCGTAATGCCCTGGACGCCCGACAGGAGAACCTGGTCTGCCGCCTTGAATGCATCGATGATAGATATCGCGCGATCAGAAATGTCCAGCAGTCGGTCGTTCGGGATCACGATCAGCGTGTCGACCTCTTCGCGAAGCGCCTCCACGCCCGCATCCGCCTGTGCGGAGCGACGACGCCCCTCCCAAGAGAACGGACGGGTCACAACGCCCACGGTCAACGCGCCGGCCTCCCTGGCTGCCTTAGCAACAACAGGGGCCCCTCCCGTTCCGGTGCCACCACCTTCACCTGCGGTAACGAAGACCATGTCTGCACCCGCGACGGCCTCTTCAATCTCATCCTTGTGGTCTTCTGCGGCCTTGCGACCAACAGCCGGGTCCGCGCCTGCACCCAAACCATGCGTGGAGTCCCGACCGATGTCCAGCTTCGTCTCCGCGTCGGACATTAGGAGGGCCTGCGCGTCGGTGTTGATCGCAATAAACTCAACCCCCTTCAGGCCCGCGTCGATCATGTTGTTGACAGCATTCACGCCGCCACCACCAATTCCGACAACCTTGATAACTGCAAGATGGTTCTGCGGTACCGCCACTGGTCCCCCCGAGAGGTCCGGCAACCAAACACTGAAACCCTAAGGCTCAGGTTGAAGGTTGCTGTTTTCTGATTCGCTAGCGCAAAGAAAATAGGTGCAACCGCCCTCGACATCAAGGACCCCTGTCGGCGTGTTGCGTAACGTGTCTAGCTGGTCACGGGCTTACGCGGATCACGCAGGTCGTACATCTCGGCAGGTGTCTGCTCGACCAGCAGCTCTAGGACCTGGGATTTGAGTTCGCTTTCCTCCGGCCCACCCCAGATAACCTTGGCTTCCGACGTCAGATCAAGCGTAACGACGGACCCGTCGACAGCGATGCTCACAACCTGCTCACGCATGGCTGGCGGCAAACTTTCCCATACCTCAATAGCGTATGTGGCCTGCGTTTTTATCTTGTCGTCTTCCGTGGCCGAAACACTCACGACTGGTAGTCCATCAACCGGCTGCGTCGACGTCGTCACCTGCGCCCCGTCCTCGCCCACCAGAGAATATCCGCCCGGTATTGAGACCATCGCGACCGGCAAACGTTCACGGACCGTCACTCGCACACCATTCGGCCATGCCCTGTGAACGTTCGCTTCCAGAACTGAAGCGGACGCGAGGATGTCTTCCTCCATTGCCGACGTAGAGAGTCTGGTCAGCGGGGTTCCCGCCCGTGCCGCCACCGCCGGAAGAACAACGGTATCGACGACATTCTGGTCGAGGTCGGAAGACTGCGCCCCGTCCACCACCACACCCTCAACAACCGAATCCTCAACACGCAACGCAAAGAGCGGGGAATAGAACGCGCCCCACACGATTGCGATCAGCACCGCCGTCGTCACGAGCGCCACCAGTGTTCGGTGAATGAAGAGGCGGCGCTTAGCACGACCTCGCTCCGCCGACTTCTGGCGCAGGTCGACCTTGAGCCCGGGCGTCTGGCTAGCGCGAGCAGGCCTGCGCACCACGGGACGCGATATATCTGGCACGACGTCGGTGTGTGTTCCCGGGGCGCCACTGTCGGATCCTTGCGATCCCCTGCCCTCCAACGCACGTCCCCCGTTGGTGGAGCCGGCGCGACGCAGAGCCGATGAGCGGGACGAGGACGAAGCCGCGGACGACGATGAGCGGGACGAGGACGAAGGAGGCAACGCCGAAGAAGACGGCGACTGCGCGGACGACGGCACGGGCCTTGAAGAAGAAGGCGCCGGTGAGCCTCCGGGAGGTGTGCCCGGGCGCCCTCGACCTTCCGAACTAGGCTCCCCCGGGTAACCTATGTGGTCGCGCCTACGTGGTCGCGGCGGCTGTTTCGCGCTCACTTATCTAAGTCGGCCTCATCCGCCCACTGCTGCGCAACGGCCGGAGCCTGCAAGAATATGTCGCCCGCGCCTATAAGAAGAAGGACGTCCCCGGGCTTGGTCAAAGAAGCCGCCAGCAACGCGGCGTCGTGGGCATCCCCAACCAGGTGGTAGGGAACTTCAATGGCTCCCGTATCCGATACGGTTGCCATCGTCACGCCTTCTATTGGGTCCTCTCGGGCGGCGTAGATGTCTGTCAGGACCACCTCATCAGCCAGGGAGAGGCCCCTGGCGAAACGCTCCGCAAAGTTCGCGGTTCGGGAGTAGAGGTGCGGCTGGAAGACCGCAATCAGGCGCCCGTCCCCGGCCACGATACGGGCCTGGTGCAGTGCCGCCTCAATCTCAGTTGGGTGGTGCGCGTAATCGTTGAAGACCCGGCGCCCGCCGATGTCCGCACGAAGTTCAAAGCGTCTGCCCGCTCCCCGGAAATGGGAAAGTGCCTGCGCCGCAGCCTGCGGGTCGGCACCAACTGCCACACACGCCGCCCACGCGGCCGTCGCGTTCAGAACACTGTGGGAACCCGTCACTTGCAGGTCGAGGGCGTAGTCCTTGCCATCCATCGTTATCCGCGCCTGTGCGCCCGTAGCGCCGAGGGCGACGTCAGAGATGGCAATGGTGGGTGCGGAAGCGACCGCGCCCTCGCCTCCGCCCTCGTCCACAAATCCGTACGTCCACACTCTCCCCACATTCTTTGCGGTGCGGCCATACCCGGCAATGCGTAGCGCGCCCTTGTCCTCCGCGCAGCAGATCAGGGTGCCTGATGGGACCATGCGGTCCACGAACTGCTCAAAAATGCCAAAGAAGCTCTCTTCTGAGCCGAAGTGGTCCAAGTGGTCTGGCTCCACATTCGTGATCACCTCAACGGCTGGGGAATAGTGCAGGAAAGAGCCATCGGATTCGTCCGCTTCCGCGACGAATACATCGCGTCCCATCCGTGCGCCGCTTCCCTCACCCAGGACCGGGCCGCCGATCGCGTAGGACGGATCGTATCCACAGTTGAGCAGCGCAACGGCGATCATGGCGGAAGTGGAGGTTTTCCCATGTGCCCCGGCCACCGCGACAAACTCCTGGCCGGAGGCAGCAAGTGCCAGCGCCTCAGAGCGGTGAATGGCCTCTTGGCCCCGCTCCTTCGCTACCACCAGCTCCGGGTTGTTTTGCCTAATCGCGGAAGAAAGAACCAGTGTGGCGTCCGACGGAACGCGGGATGCGTCATGCGGGAAGTACGCGTCTATGCCATGGGGAAGTAGATCTTGGAGAACCTGGGAGTCGTTGCGGTCAGAACCACTCACCTTCGCGCCCTGCCCGGCCAGGAGCTGCGCAACGACCGACATCCCTGCACCACCCACGCCAACCAGGTGGAAAACCCTACCTGTTAGCGGTCCGTCTTCATTGCGCTCACTCATCTCCTGGCTCCTCTCAATACACCGCCGCAGCACTTTGCGGACTGGTTCACGCAGCGGCCTCTGCAATGTCTGCCAGGAGCACTGCGCCATCCCCGGGAGATGTTGACCTATTCGCTTCACCCATCTTTAGGAGGTGGCTTGAGTCTTCAAGCAACGGCAACACTCTGGACGTCATCACGTCCACGTCAAAATCCCTGTCCTCAACCAGCATCGCGCCACCGGCGGCTATCTGCTGTTCGGCATTTCGACGCTGCTCACCGTTGCCAATAGGGAGGGGAACGTAGAAAGCCGGGAGCCCAAGGACACCCAGCTCCGCCACCGTTCCGGCGCCGGAGCGGCAGAGCACCAGGTCCGCTGCGGCCAACGCCTGGTCCATGTTGGACAGGTATTCACGCACGACCCACGTCACGCCCTCAGCGCTTTCCGCGGCCTGCAGAACCTCCGCAGCCTTCCCGCGTCCCGTCGCATGCAGGATCTGGGCGTGACCGGCAAAGAATGGTGCGGCTTCTACCACCACTTCGTTTAGGTGGACGGCACCAAGTGAGCCTCCCGTAACCAAGAGGGTGGGCACGTCCGGGTCCAGCCCGAATGCGGCCGCCGCTTCAACTTTGGCCTCACGGGCAGACTCCGGTTGGGAGCGCACGTTGGCCAATTCCATGATCTGGTGACGCAAAGGTAGCCCGGTGAACACCGTCTCCCCCTTTGCAGCCTTCAACTTCGTCTGCGGGAACGCCAAAGACACTGCAACCGCGTTGAGTGCCCCAACCCGGTTGGCCCAGCCGGGACGAACGTTCTGCTCCTGAACAACAAATGGGGGCCCGGATTTCTGCGCCGCGAAGTACGCGGGAGCCGAAACGTAGCCACCGTAACCAATCAGAACGTCCATGCCTTCCAGCGCTTGGCGCGCCTTGTCCGTCGCGGATTTAAGCCTTTTGGGGACCGTAAAAAGCTGCGGGCTAGGACGCCTGGGGATGGGGACCTTAAGAATCGTGTGAAGTCGGTAGCCAGCCTCTGGCACCAACCTGGACTCCAGTCCTTCCTCAGTGCCAAGCACTTCGACGTGGTGCCCGCGCTCACGCAGGACGTGGGCGGTCGCCAAAAGAGGGTTGACGTGGCCCGCTGTTCCTCCACCAGCAAGTAGGAAACGAAGCGCCATCAGGATGCCTCCAAAGTATCGAAGCTGCTCTTATCACCACCGGGGTTTACAACCTTACTGGCCGCGGTGCGCCCCGGCCTAGTCCCGGGATTCGCAGACGGTGGCAGGGCGACCGGACCGGACGTGGGACGCTTCGCATCCGCCCTCGACCGCACCTTCTTGCGCTCAGGTAGACGGCGCGGATCTCTACCGGCTGTATCGGGGTTGAACCTGCCCTTGCCCTTCATTCCCGCTTCGGAACGCGCAAAGGAGAGGAGGACACCGATTGCCATCGCGGTAAAGAGGAATGATGAGCCACCGGCCGACACAAGCGGGAACGGCACTCCGATGACGGGCGCAAGTCCCGTGACCGTACCTACGTTTATGAAGCCTTGAACTGCCAGCCAGGTAGCAATGGAGCCCGCGGCGATGCTAACGAAACGGCTTGACGCATTGGCTGAAAGACGCAAGATGCCATAGATGAGGAGTCCCAGGAGGGCCAGGAGCGTCAACGTGCCGATAAGCCCGAACTCTTCACCAACGATCGCAAGGATGAAGTCAGTGTGCGCCTCTTGGAGATAGTTCCACTTCTCCCTGGATGCGCCCGGACCCAGCCCCGTGAGGCCTCCGGAGCCCAAAGCCCACAGCCCGTGATCAGTCTGTGTGGGAGCAGATGTTGAGGGTGCGGTCCCGAAACCGGGAAGGAACTCAAGGACACGCCTTGTTCTGGAAGGGCTCATTGCAACCATAACTATGGCGCCAGCACCTCCCAGAGCCGCCAACGCTGCAAACCACTTCAGCGGCACCCCAGCAACCCACATGGCGCCAAACGTAATACCCACGAAAATGAGCATGGTTCCCATGTCGGAACCAATCATGACGGCACCCATTGCGATCCCGGCGGGGATCACCGCAGCCATGGCTACGTGCTTTGGGTTATCCGCGTGAACGGTCTTCTGGCTGAGCATCCTTGCAAGCAGCAGACAGGTTGCCAGTTTCAAAAACTCCGACGGCTGGATCGTCATGCCTGTTCCAGGTACCAGCAACCAGTTCTTATTCCCGCCCTGGTCCAACCCAAATGGAATCAACATGAGCTGGAATATGAGTGCACCAAGGAACATCATGGGCGCCAAACGGTCCCACGCGTTTGGTGGCACCATGGCCGACACGAACGCTAATCCCAATGCCAAAACCGCGATGCCAACCGTCTTCAGGAACGGCAAATAGGGGTTGACGCCGGACGCAATGTTCGTCACCGCAGATGCTGAAAAGCCCATCATCAGTCCGAATACGCCCAACACAATGGCAGGGACCAAGATGAGGTAGTAGGTGGTCACGGGCGACTGGGTGTCGGAGGCCGGAGAAGACCTGCGGAAACGTATCCGAGGAATGCGTTGCAGCAGAGGAGTTCTAGCTTTGGCCCTTTGTGCCATGTCGCCTACCTCCCCTGATCCGCAAGTGCTCCTACCGACGCCCTAAAGAGGTCCCCTCTTTGCGAATACGAGGTGAACTGGTCCCATGACGCGCAAGCAGGTGCAAGCAACACCGTATCGTCAACACGGGCAAAATTGCGGCAGGCGCGCACGACATCCGGCATCCATTCCGCAGGTTCGCCGACACCTTCCACCTCAACGAACGGGACATTAGGCGCCAGGCTGTTGAACAGCGCGACCAATTGCGTCCTGTCTGCACCGATCAACACGGCAGCACGCACATGGTCAGCCGCGTCCGCAATCAGCGGTCCAAGGTCCTGTCCCTTAGTGTCGCCACCGACAATCCAAACAGCGGTCCCCTTTTTCACGTTCCGCAAGGCGCCGGCTGCGGCGTGCACGTTCGTCGCCTTGGAATCGTCAATCCACGTCACGCCGTCACGCGTTGGAACCAGCGCGAACCTGTGCGGCGCCGCTTCGAACGCGTTCAGTCCGTCCACGATCTCACCACCGCTGACCCCAAGACTCAGTGCGAGGGCGGATGCTGCTAACGCGTCGCGGACCATTGGCGAGGCGGCCCCATCGCCCTCGCTAAGAGCACCCCGCAAGATAGCAATGTCCGCCATGTTAGCGCGGACGGCACCCTCTTGTATGTTTGTGAACGCCCGGTCCACCAAAAGACCGTCCTCAATGCCAATCCCACCGGCAGGTACTTCACCGAAGTAGAGGGGAACCAGCGCAGAACCGGCACTGTCTATCGCATTCGCAGCCATCGACGCGACGACTGTGTCATCGGCAAAGTAGATGCGGGCGCGCTGAACCCTGTCATACACCCGCGCCTTCGCCTGCTGATACGCGGCGACACTTCCGTGCCAGTCCAGATGGTCGCTGTCCACGTTCATACAGATGCTGGCCCAAGGCCGCAGCGTCGTGGTTGTTGCCAACTGGAAGGAGGAAAGCTCCACCACCAAGGCGGAATGACCCTCCCGGACCGACTTGGTGATCGGGTAACCGATGTTGCCCGTCGCAATTGAATCCAAGTCTGCTTGGCGCAAAATGGCATCCGTCATGCCGACGGTGGTGGTCTTACCGTTAGTCCCGGTTACTGCCAACCAAGGGGCGTCCTTGTCTTTGCGGAACCGCCACGCGGCTTCCACTTCACCAACGACTTCCAGGCCGGCTTCGGTAGGCGCGGACATGAGCGGGGACGCCGGTGAAACCCCCGGGGACGCCACCACGAAGTCAACATCCGATGTCGCTATCAGTTCGCCAAGTGCTTCTGCATCCGCCACCGTAATCAGTTCTGCAGAGGAGGTCAGTTCAGTCGGCAGATCTGTCGCATTTTGATCAAATGCGGCTACTGCGTATCCATGTTCCGCAAGCAGCTCTGCCGCTGCCCTGCCTGATACGCCCAGTCCTATTACGCCTACGCGCCCCGATGTCATCGGATCCCAGCAACCCATTCGAGGTAGAACAAACCGATACCCGTGGCTGCGAAGAGGGCAGAGACGATCCAGAAGCGTGTCACGATTGTGACTTCCTTCCACCCCTTCAACTCAAAGTGGTGATGGAGCGGAGCCATTCTAAAGACGCGTTTACCCGTCTTCTTGAACACCGCAATCTGGATTACGTCGGACAGAACGACAGCCACGAAAAGACCGCCGATTACAACGGCAACCAGCTCCGTGTGGGACATTATGGAAAGACCTGCGAAGGCACCGCCAAGGGCCAGCGAACCAGTGTCGCCCATGAATATTTGTGCTGGTGAAGCGTTCCACCACAGGAACCCAATCAGCGCGCCAACAACGGCTGCAGAGAATATTGCCAGCCCCAAGGGATCGCGGGTCTCATAGCAGACGTTCATCCCGCCGATATGTCTGGAACAGGCCTGGCTGTACTGCCAAAAAGCGATGATCACATATGCGGAGAACACAGCTATGGAAGAACCCGTAGCCAGCCCGTCCAATCCATCGGTTAGGTTCACTGCGTTTGACCACGCCGCGACAAGGAAGTTTATCCACAGGACGAACAGGATCACACCAATTGCGACACCCGCAAACGCCAAGTTAATGGTGGCACCCCGCACCACCGGTATCTCCATGGATCCGGGTGTGCGCCCCGCACTGTTAGGCCTGGTCAGCAGCAACGCGCTGAAGACGGTGGCAACCCCAACCTGCCCAATGATCTTCCCAATTGGATTCAGGCCTAGGCTTCGGTGCTTTCGGATCTTTATGAAGTCATCAAGGAATCCGATTAACCCCAGCCCGAAGAAAAGGAAAATAAGTAACCAAACGGAGTAGGTCGGCAGGCCCCCATTAATCGCGAATCCGACCATCACCCCGATAATCACAGCGATGATGAAAACTATGCCGCCCATGGTCGGCGTACCGCGCTTCGTGAAGTGAGCGGTCGGACCGTCTTGGCGAATGAACTGCCCGTACTCCTGCTTTATCAAGAATTTGATCAGCAGTGGGGTAACAAGCAGGCTAAAGATGAACGCAACCGCGAACGCGACGATGACGCCGATCATTCCATGGCCTCCTGAACTGTAGCGACTGAATCCATCAGGTCGATCTTACGCTTTTCCAACTAACGCATCGCTTAGGCTCCATACGCCTGAACCGTATGATCCCTTCAAAAGCACGAAGTCTCCCGGTTCTAAGACCGATGTGAGAAGACTCAACGCCTCTTCAGCGTCACGCGCGTGCAGGGCCTGTATGGTCCCCCCGGCGCCGCTGAGAAAGCCCGCCCCGCCCTCGCCCACCGCAACGATCACGGCCGGGGAAGCCTCTGCTGCTTGGAGACCAACCTCCACGTGGATCTGGTGGCTCTCCTCCCCCAACTCCAGCATCTGCCCAAGCACCATCACTATCCGCCCGGTCGCCATCGCTTTCGCGGCGCGGAACGCAGCTGCCATGGAGTCCGGGTTCGCGTTGTAGGCGTCGTCAAGGACGGTGACAAGGACCGGTTTTGTTCCGCCCTCGCCACTACTTGGCACCTCAACCGACACGTCCTTATGCAACGCCATCCGGTGCGGGGAGAGAGCCGCGGCTTCCTCCAGAACCCGCACGGCCTTGATGGTCCCCTGATCCAAGGCGTAGTTGCAGGCGACCGCCGCCAACGCGTTGGAAACCTGGTGAGCACCCGCAATCTGTAACCGGATGCGACCACGGAAATCTGGCGCTTCGAGGACGAAACTGGGGCACCCATCGTCCTCGACCCGAACGTGAGTCGCCCTAAATGTGGCGTCCTCCGCCCCCGCCGCGGAGAACGTAAGGACAGGACCGGGGGCCACCGGCGACATGCCCATCACAAGGGGGTCGTCATTGTTGAGGATCGCGGTGCCGTTTGGAACCAGGCCCTCCAGGAGTTCCTGTTTGGACGCCGCCAGTACCTCCACCGAACCAAACCCGCCCAGGTGTGCGCGCCCCACCATCAGTTCAACCGCGGCATCTAGCGGCGCAATGTCGGTTAGGTAGGAAATATGGCCGCGTCCCGACGCTCCCATCTCCAGAACTAGGAAACGGGTGGTCTGGTCCGCTTTGAGGACGGTGAGCGGGCAGCCGACCTCGTTATTAAAGGAGAGGATTGGCGCCACGGTCGCCCCGCTGGCACCCAAAATCTGGGCAAGAAGGTCCTTGGTGGTCGTCTTCCCCGCTGACCCCGTTATGCCAGCCACCTGGAGCCGCCCATCTTGGCGCAGATCCTCAAGGTGCGCTTTCGCAAGGCGTCCTAGAGCATATGTCGTATCTTCAACGACGAACTGTGGCACGTCCAGGTCGGGAAGGACACGTTGGACGACGAGGGCGGAGGCGCCATTCTTCACGGCAGCCCCGGCGTAGTCGTGGCCGTCAGCCTCTTCACCAACGCGGGCAAAGTAGATGGACCCCGGAGTGCAGTTGCGCGAGTCCGTCTGGGAGTTCGCAACGTCCAAGGACTCCGCGTCAGCGTGCAGGCCGTGCACTTCTTCAGCGCCAAGGCCTGACGCGATCCATTGTGGGCTACGAAGCATCGGGTCTCCTACTTATGTCTTCTATTGCTGGCCGGGTTACCGGCTTGCAGATTGTAGCCGCGGGGGCTACTCCTGGTTATCCTGTGGGTCGGTCTCATGGAAACTGGTTGCGAACAGCGTCGCAGGTTCGCTGGAGGGCGGGATGTCCAGCGCCCTGATCGTATCTGAGGCTATCTGCTGCACCAGGGGCGCCGCAGATTCACCCGCCAGGTGAAGGTATGTGGGCCTGTACAGGACAACTGAGATGGCCACCTGCGGGTTATCCGCGGGGAAGAGTGCGACCATGTTGGCGATTGTGCCGCCGTCGCCAATCTCAGCGGTCCCTGTTTTTGCTGCAAGCCGATACCCATCAACAGCCGCCAGCGCGCCGGTACCGTTTGGAGCAGTAACGGATTCCAGCATCTTCACGACGGTTTCTGCGACCTCCGGACGAACAACCTCAACGGGTGCGGGCCTGTCGACCTCTGTGAAGTCACCGTTTTCAGCCGTGGTTCCAGAAACGATAGTCGGCTCCAGGCGAACGCCACCGTTGCCAAGGGTGGCTGCAATCGTCGCGGCCTGAACCGCGTTCACCGCGTATCCCTGCCCGAACATCGTCGTGTAGAAGGTCCTGCCGTCCCATTCGTTGGTTGGATACAGGATGCCCGGTGACTCTCCGGGGAGCTGGACGCCCGTGAGGTCACCAAGACCGAACCGTTTCATCATTGCGTAGCGGTCGTCAACAGATACCTTCTGACCCACCATGACGGTTCCGGTGTTCAAAGAGTTAGAAAGGATGCCCGTGGCCGTGCGGTACACGGGGTCATGCGGAAAGATGTCCGTGAAGACTTGGCCGTTCTTAGTCGTGTAGGTGTCCTCCACCAAGAACTCTGTTTCCGGGTCAATGACACCCATGTCAAGCGCGCTGGTGAACGTGAGGATTTTGCCCACTGATCCGGGTTCATAGACCATCTGGAGTGCGCGGGACGCCTGGGGTCCCTTGTCGGGTGACTCATTCCCGGAGTCCGCCAGAGCAAGGATCTCAAAAGAGTCCACGCTCATCACAACGGCTGCGCCCCACTCTGCGTTGTGGAACTCAATAGCCTCATTGACCGCGTTTTCAACGGCGTGCTGGAGGTCAGAGTGAATGGTTAGGTTCACGGTCTCTCCGGAAACCGCCTCCTTTGAGACAACTTTTGCCCCCGGAATGACTGCACCGGTCGGACCAATCTCATAAGATTCTTCGCCGGGAGTGCCGGTGAGCGCCTCATTGTAAGTGAGCTCCACCCCTGCGTTACCTATTCCGTCAACGTCGATGCTGCCCAGCACGGTTGCGGCCAGCGAACCTCCCGGATAGTTCCGCTCGAAGGAAGGCTCCCATTCAATTCCGTAGATCCCCAACTTCCGGATGGCTCTGTACGTGGAGGTGTCGACGTCCTTCGCCAGATACACGTAGGTTTGGTCGCCCAGCATTTGGCCGCCTAATTCGGCCTCGTCCATATGCAGCAGTGGTGCCAGCAAGGCGGCGGCTTCGGCCGGACCCCTGCCGACTAGGTTCCCCTTGTCGTCTACGTGGCGGTATTCCAGAATGTTCTTCTGGTTGACCGCGATGTGGTAAGTCGTCCTCGACTCCACAAGGACGGCGCCTTCCGCGTCGACGATCTTTCCACGTGGCGCCTGCACGGCACTGGCGGACGTGCGGACCATCCTGCCTTGGTCTGCCAGCTCGTCTCCGCGGACAATCTGGATCATGAATAGCTGTATGGCTGAGACCATCAGTGCGATTACCGTGACCACCATGATCACGCGGACCCTGCGGGTGGATGTGCCCGACTTCATTCTGCTGCTACACCTCCCACCACGGTCTTCTCAGTAAGGGAAATGGCTCCGATATGCCCGGCCGGGACAAGTCCCAGTGCCTGTGCTTTCTCCTCAAGATTAGCCGGTGACTCAACTGCCAAGAGTTGCGCCTCCAGCGCGTCTCCTTCTGCCTTCAACTCCGCAAGCTCAATCTGCTGATCACGGATCGCATACGCCCGCTGCGCCATCTGCGTGTTTATCACCATGGGGACCGCGACGGTCATGACCACGATGATCACCGCGAGCAGCACAAATGGCCACGCCTTTCTGCGTAGCACGGTCTTCTGGCCGGGGACTACATGTATCCTCGGTTCCGGTTCTGCATCCGCGAAACGCGACGGCTGACTTTGGAGCGCACCGGCGGCTTGCAGGCTAGCGGACATCATTCCTCCATGGGGCTCTTAACTCAACGGCGCGTAGACGCACGGGTGCTGAACGCGGATTTGCTTTTTGCTCTTCTTCGTCGGCTCTCTCTGCCCCGCGTGTGAGCGGGCGAAGCAGCCGAAGATGATCCATCTGATCTGCCGTGATCGGCAAACCCGGGGGGATTTCCGGGTTTATGGCCGCCGCGAATGTGTTCTTCACGATCCGGTCTTCAAGGGACTGGTAGGACTCAACCACCAGACGGCCACCGACAATCAGATTGTCGAGGGCGGCCGGCAGCGCACGTTCCAAAATGGTCAACTCATCATTGACGGCAATGCGTATGGCTTGGAAGGTGCGCTTCGCGGGGTTGCCTCCAGTCCGTCGCGCGGGGGCTGGAATGGCGGTGCGCACAATGTCGGCCAGAGCGCCCGTGGTGGTCACGGGGTCGGTGTCCCGCGCGCGAATGACCAAATCAGCGATGCGTGGCGCGAACTTTTCATCCCCGTATGCGCGCAAAACACGGATGAGCTCACGACGGTCAACGGTAGCCAGGTACTCTGCCGCCGACACGCCCTCGTCCGGATTCATGCGCATGTCCAGCGGGGCGTTGCGGGAGTAGGAGAAGCCGCGCTCGTCCTCGTCCAACTGCATTGAAGAGACGCCCAGGTCCATCAGGATTCCGTTGGCTTTCGCCCCGTCAAGCGCGTCGCCAATCTGGTCGTATGTGCCAAGGAAGGGAATGAAGCGAGTCCCGAAAGGCGCCAGTCGTTTTGAGGCGAGGGCGAGGGCGCGCGGGTCGCGGTCAATACCGATGACAGTGAGGGTTGGGAACCTTTGGAGTGCACCTTCGCTGTGTCCGCCAAGTCCGACGGTCGCGTCAACCATGAGGGGCTGATCAACGTCGAAGGCCGGGGCCAGCAGGTCAAGGCACCGGTCTAGGAGCACGGGGACGTGGGTGGGAGTGGCGTCGGGTGTCTGTTGGGTCGGATCTTCGGAGGGTGCGCGATTTGGTCCGCGTGTTGTGTCGTTTGGTCCACGCTTAGTGCCGTTTGGTCCACGCGTTGTGCTAACTGGCCCCTGTGCATCGCCGATTGGCTCACCCACTTGCTTCGCCTCCTCCCACGTTCACGGCTCACGCTTCGCGCGGCATCCGTATCACCTTTGCGGCCGTTTCCGTGCCGCCCTCGCCTGCCCTGCTTCTTTCCCCATCTTCGGGGGGATTTCCCTGTCTCTTGCCGGTTACTTAGTTCTTGGTCTGTTGGCTCTTCGTCTCTTGGTCTGTTGGACCGTTGCTTGGCTTTTCGTCTCTTGGCTCTTCGTGTCTTACCTCTTGGGCCGTTGCTTGGCTTTTCGTCCCTTGGTCTGTTGGCTCTTCGTGTCTTACCTCTTGGGCCGCGGGTTCTACTGTGCACCTGCGACAAGTGGCTCATTTCCCGGTGAGCGCCGGGCGTTGCTCTGGCATCGGGGAAGTGAAGCCAGAACGAGCGCCCCGCGCCCACGCGGTTAGAACACTCCCGGGATTACCTCCTCCGCCGTCTGCGAATATGACTCCACATTGGCCGCGCTGTAGCGGTCCCAGGCTTCTTTGTCCCAAACCTCAACGCGAGTTGCGGCACCGATGACCGCAACATCGCGGCTCAGCCCGGCATACTCACGGAGTTTGGAGTTAATGGTGATGCGTCCCTGTTTGTCGGGGACCATGTCGGATGCGTTAGCGGTGAACATCCGTACGTAGTCGCGCACCTGCCGTCCACCCACACCGGAGTTGACGATGGCGTTCAGCCGCTCTTCGAATTCCGCTTCGGTGTAGATGTACAGGCACCGGTCTTGGCCCTGAGTGATGACGAGGCCGTCCGAGAGCTGCTCCCGGAACCGAGCCGGCAGGATGAGGCGCCCCTTGTCATCCAGTTTTGGTTCGTATGTGCCAAGAAACATGCCCCACCCCCTCTCATTGGCCCCACTTTACTCCACTTTGCTCCACTTTCCCCCTATCAGTTGGTATTTTGTGCTTTTCCCACCCCAGACACTCCCCCAGCAAGCGGATCCCACCTCGGTGCACTCCGCCAGCAAGCTGCGTCCACCCGGCGTACTCCGCCAGCCAGCTGCTCCCGCCCGGCTCACTCCGTGGTGAAGATCCCACCCTGAACGCTCACAGACTCCACGGTCCGACCCGCCGCTCACAAACTCCACGGTCCGACCCGCCGCTCACAAACTCCACGGTCCGACCCGCTGCTCACAGACTCCGCGCACCGACCCCCCAGATCTGTACGCGCATACGGGGTGTCCCTAAGACCGAAGGTTGTGGCACATGATCGAAGGTTAAGTCCGGGATTAACCGTCGATGTTGGGGATAACCATCGGCCCTATCGGTGTCGCAAACCAGCAGGTGTCCGTGGTTGCGCAATCCAACGCATTCACCTCAACCTTTTTCTCTCCGCCAGTTCTCCGAGGTCGCTTGTTCCCCGGCCAGTCATCCCAAGTCATGTGTTCTCGCGGCCAGTCATCCCAGGCCGGTTTCAGTCTTGATTGCGCAGATATGACGGGTTCGGTTGCAAGCTGAACAAACTATCGAAGGTTGTGGTCGACTATCGATCGTTGTGCCCGGGAACAACGTTCGATAGTTAGCCACAACCTTCGATAGTCCGCGAGTGCCGCAAGACGAACCCTCGTTTTGCGTCTATTGCACGTGCTCGCGCAAGCCATCTTGGGGGTTCGCGTGCCATCTTTGGGGTTCGCGTGCCACCTTGACTACTTCAGTGGTTGGCATCCGTTCTTTTTGAGGGCAGATATAGCCAAGTTGGCTCCAGATAGGTCGAGATGGGATGGCACGGATCAAGTTGGCTCTGGAGGGGTCAAGATGGCTTAGCCATCTTGGGGGTTCGCATGCCATCTTGGCGATTTCTGTTGTCGGTCGTGTGCTGCCGGCTGTGTGCGCGGCGCGAGGCGCCAGGTTGAGCACCGGTTGGGTCGATTGAACACAGGTTGGCGTTGCTTGAACACACGATGTGTTGGTTGAACACACGATGTGTTGATCGAACGCACCTTGTGCACATGCACAACGTGTGTTGAACGTACACATCGTGTGTTGAACTAACACAACCCGCGTTCAGCTAACACATCGTGTGTTCAGCTCACCCAACCTGCATCCAAGTGATCCACTCCAGGCAGTGCCGCTGACTGTGCACATGCGAAATAGTGAGCGACGCCCACTGCGTGCGTGCCAAAAAGGCGGGAAGGAACGTTGAGTCCAGCGCAACCGAAAAAAGCAGGCGGAAATTGGACTCTGGGCAGGCGAAAGTGTCGAAGGCGGTCCAGACGGCACGGGTTGGGTGGACGGGGGTCGGTTGGACGCGGGCAAGAGAATGCGCCAAATGTCGTTCTGGAAAGTCGACGTGATTTCAGGGGACACAAACTATCAAAGGCTTTGGCCGATTATCGAAGGTTGCAGCCGATTATCGAAGGCCGCGGCCGATTATCGAAAGTTGTGGCCAATTGTCCAAGGTTGTGCTCAAGAACAACATCCGATAGTCAGCCACAACCCTCGAGAGTTGCAACCCGGGGCATACGGCGGACGCCAAAGGTTTTTCCCACACCAAAGGCATCTTGCGAACGACGTTCCTAACCCGTCCCGGCAACCGCCGAAATGCTCGCAGAAAAGAACGAATCCCCGGACCAACTGTCAGTTAGACCCGCGGTTCTCCCACCGTTCACGCCTTTTCGCTTCACGTTCACTGCGCGAAGACTTCGACTGCTTCGGAGTACCAGCGGCCGACTGCTTCGGAGCCTCCGACGTTCCTTCATTCTTAGATGAGGGCGACAACGCGTAAAGCACGCCTCCAACCATCATGGCGAAACCGGCGGCGCCCAGGATAATCGTCAACACCGTGGATGACATTCCAACGCCGACCAGCAGCACCGTCAGCCCAACCGCCGCCAATATGGAGCCCAACGCGATCTTCCGCGGAGACAGAGGCTTCGAGGCGACCGGCTTCTCTTCGACTACCGGTTCTGGAAGCGAGGAGGCCATTGTGTCAGCCAGCTCTGGATCCTGTTGGCGCAGGTGCTGTTCCATTTCAGCCAACACGCGCTTCTCATATTCCGACAGAGCCACTTCACACCCCCTTTATCTCTTGGCCCGATGTTCTGGTCCTAGTCTATCCGGGTTTGGCAGTGCGCCGCGACGTGCCCCCATTTTTAGAATCATCCCCGACCGATTTCTTCCGTGTCAGCAGCGCGGCGGGCCCCAAAGCGGAGGCCCCAAACTTCTGCCGAGCCTCATCCATCACGATCTCCGTAGCCCTTGGCCGCGGGTCTTCATCCAGCAAAACTGGCACCCCCGAATCACCTCCGACCAGTCCGGATACACCAACACCAGCCAACCGCACCCCACCCCTGGGCATGCTCTGCGCATCGAAAAGCTTGATCGCTTGCGCCGCGACCTCCCGCCCGACATCAGTGGGCGCCAACAACGTCTTAGAGCGTGTGATTGTCACAAATGACCTATCCCGTAACTTTATTGTTACAGTCCACGCCAGCAGACCCGCCTTCCTCAACCTGCGCGCGCAGTCGTGTCCGGCCTCCAGCATGAACGCGCGCATCTCACCCCTATCGGTGATATCTGTTGAGAAGGTCCGCTCCGTGGAAATGGACTTTTCTTTTCGGGCCGGCGCAACTGGCCTGTCATCTATCCCCCACGCCAGGTCGTGCAGGTGCGCCGCTTGGGCATCCCCCAACCAGCGCGTCAGATCCGCTAACGGAACATTCGCCAAGTCCGCGACAGTGTCGATCCCGCGCATCCGCAAGTTCTCTTCCGTGCGCTTCCCAACTCCCCAAAGCGCTCCTATCGGCAACCCGTGCAAGAAATCCACGGTGCGATCTGCAGGAATCAAAAGCACCCCATCCGGCTTCGCATGCGCTGATGCAATCTTCGCCACGCTCTTCACCGCGGCTATACCCACAGAGGCAGGCAACCCCAACTCTGAACGAACACGCTGACGAATCATCTGCGCAATCTGCGTTGGCGGCCCCAATCTGCGGCGCGCACCCGACACATCCAGGAAGGCCTCATCCACACTGATCGGCTCAAAATCCACAGAAAACTGGGAAAGAATGCCCATGACCGCACGAGAATACTCCCTGTACAACCCAATCCGCCCCGGCAGGAACACGCCCTGTGGGCAAAGACTTCGGGCCCGCCCAATCGGTATCCCCGCCCGCACGCCATATTCACGCGCCTCATAAGTTGCCGCGGTGACGACGCCACGTGTTCCCGTTCCGCCGACGATCACCGCACGACCAGCAAGATCGGGGTTCTCCACAACCTCCACAGACGCGAAGAAACTGTCCATATCGACGTGCAAAATCGGCGCACCGCTGTCATCCGCGCCCCAGTTCCGCGTTGCACCCGCACGCTGCACCACAGACATTTCCACCCCCAACGCCAACGGTACCGCGCCGCTCCGACAACTGCGCTCCACCAACTTCGCGGGCGAGGGCGGAACCGCGTCAGCGCAACGTCGGCGAGGGCCGGTGATCGCGGGAAGACGCGGGCGAGGGCGGAGCCCGCAAAACACCGTCACGGTATGGTGAGGGCGTGAGGAACTCAAGAAACCGCGGATCAGCACCACTTAGCATCACGCCGCTAGGCGCGCACTTCCAACAGAACGGGTCCTTTTTGCACGTGATGGCGGGTGGACTTGATCAGTCTGTGGTGGACCTCGACCGCCCGGAAATAATTGAGTTCGAATACCTTCAGCACATCGACCTCCTCACCACATTGACGTTGGAAAACTGGGATAGCCCGCACCCGCGCGCTTATCACGCTGGGGCCGGGGCATGCGCCCTCCCACTTGCGTGGCAGGCAAAGTACCCCCGCATGTCGCAGGTGGCGGTAGAGGTCGACGAGGTTTTAGCGAAGAAGGTGAGCGAGGCGGCTTCTTTGAAACGACGCCCTCGCCTGAAACTACGGGTGGGTGATGCGAAGGAGGTTCTGGAAGGTTCGCTCGCGCGGTATGACTTCATCATCCGCGACGCGTTCCTGGGAACTCAAACACCACGGCACCTGCGCACCAAGGGGTGGACTGAACTAGCCGCCTCCCGACTCACGGATCCTGGCGCCTACTTCGCGAACATCGGACACGACCGCACGACGCCCTCGAAACAAGAGGTCGCCACCATTCTCTCCGTGTTCGACCAAGTAGTTGTCGTGACGGACCCGAAGGTCTGGAAGAGCCAGCGCCCCGGCAACCTGATCGCGGCCGCGTGGAACGGGCCCACTCCCGACTGGGACGCTGCAGACCGTGAGGTGCGCCGACTCCCGCTACCCGCGCGCATCTACAACACTGAGGAAATTCACAAGTGGCTGGGCGGAACCCAGCCACTTGAAAACTGATCTATTCGTCAGCCGCGTCCGGCTCCTCAGAATTCCGGTCCTTCTCCCAGGGCGAGGGCGCCCGGTGTCGCGGAGCCGGCCGCGAAGAAGACTCCCCGCCCTTACCCCCATCCGTTGCGTAGTCGCGCCTACCCTCACCCCGGATCCGCTCACTACTCTTCTTCTGCTTAGACCGCGTCTTCAGGTAACTCTCAATCGCGTCACCGATAACATCGGCCATTGAGTCAGAGGCCGCGTTCCCCAGCTGTTCGGCTTCCGGAAAATCGCCCTCGTCCCTCATGGCGACGTCCATCAGAGCTTCCCAATCCGCGTCCGCTCTTTCCTCACCCTCATCGGAATCCTGTTGGATCTCCCCGCGCCCATCGATACGCACGCCCTCCGCCGCCGCAACGGCGATGGAGTCAAAATGCTGCTCCAACGCAGAAACCGTGCGCTGCAAGTCCGGGTTTCCAGTCAAAAGCTTCTCCACCTGACTGGCGTCCTCATCCGCGCCACGCTCCAGATCCCCGATGGGCAACTGAAGATCCGCCATCTCCGCAAGCCTGCGCAGAATAGCCGACGACGCCCGCGGGAACGTGGAATCCGCCAGATAGTAAGGAACGGTTGTCAGCAAAGTGACTCCCGTAATGCCACCCTTGCGCAGGTGGTGCTGCAGGAAAGACGACAGGGGCGCCGGGAAGCGCGCCTGCCCACCCATGAGCGGCTGACTTGGAATCAGGTCCCGGTCCGTGCTCTGCAGGTGAACCGTCGCCGGTCGCGTATGAGGCACCGCCGCGGGCAAACCGTGGAAGGAAAAAACGACCTCCACACCCGCATCTTCCGCCAGCTTCCCCACCGCGTCACGGAACGTATTCCACTGCCAATCCGGCTCCGGACCATGCAGGACTAGGATCGGCGTGCCCGCGTCATCGTGGATCAGGTCGAGGGCGATCTCCGGCGTAACCACATCCGTCGTCACCCATTCATCCACCTCCATGACCGGCCGATGAGCACGGTAGTCAAGCAACTGGTCCGTATCAAATGTCGCAACCCGCTGGGTAGAAAGAGTGTGCAGCAACTGGATCACCGCAAGCGTTCCCGCTGAGCCGGCGTCCATGGCGCCCTCAAAATGCGTGATCAGGATTGGGGCTTTCGCGCCCTTAGCAGGGCCATCGTCGTACAGTTCTTCCGGTTTCATTGTCCCCACCCCCTATTTACTTCTTCCTCCACCGTACTCGTCGCCGCGGCCTTGGGCGAGGATCTCAACAAATATTGCGCCACTAGGGGAACAAGCGCCGTCCAACACGTTTTCCGCGCGGGGCCCAAGGTTAGGGAATAATAGTTACTTGGTATTTTTCGGTTTGCAGGGAGTGCTCGTGGATGACCAAGACCAACCTGTCTTGACCAGAGATGAGGATCTGGCCCAAGAACAACGGTTCGTGGACCGCGCATATGAGGTCTTAGAGAACCTGCGGCAGGAGTACCGTGCGTCGCAGCGGGAGATTGAGGCCCAGGGCGCGTGGGGTTCTCCTCAGGCACGCACGGAAAGGGATGCGCAGGCAGCCCACTTCGGCGACCAGGCGATGAGGTTGGAGCAGATTGAGGACCGTTTGGTCTTCGGGCGCATCGACATGAACAGTGGCAACACCCACTACATCGGGCGCGCCGGCCTTCCTGATGAGGCGGGTGGGCGTCTGCTGATTGACTGGCGTGCTCCGGCGGCTCGGCCCTTCTACCAGGCAACGGCGTTAACCCCGTCCGGCGTGGTCCGCAGGCGCCACATTTCGACTGTGGGGCGTAAGGTCCGTGGGGTCGAGGACGATGTTTTGGATGTCCAGGCAGCCGGGGATGCGGGCATGTCCTTCCAGGGCGAGGGCGCGTTGATGTCCGCGTTGGCCACGGCCCGCGGTGGCCGGATGAGCGATATTGTCGCGACCATCCAGGCTGAGCAGGATGCGATCATCCGCTCCAAAAACCGCGGGATCGTTGTTGTCCAAGGCGGGCCCGGAACCGGTAAGACTGCCGTGGCGCTACACCGCGCGGCATACCTTCTTTATACGCACAGGGAATCCCTGGAGCGGTCCGGGGTTCTGATAGTCGGCCCGTCCAGGATTTTCTTGCGTTACATAGAGCAGGTTTTGCCTTCCCTTGGTGAGAGCGGCGTAGTTTCCCTACCCCTTGGCGATCTCCTACCCGGGGTGCATGCGGAAGCAACCGACACCGAAGAGGTGGCCGCAGCGAAGGGGAAGCTGGCTTGGATCGACACGATCCACGCGGCGGTTAGGGACCTGCAAAGGTTGCCGTCGGAGACAAAGACTTTCCATATCGATGCAAAAACCGCGACTCTGACACGGGAGGATGTAGCGCATGCGCGCGCTAAGGCGCGTCGTAGCGGGAAACCGCACAACGTGGCGCGCACAGGCTTCGCCCTCGACCTGGTGGATCTGTTGGCAAAGCAGTTGGCCGGCTCCGACACGGATCCTGAGAGCATGGACTGGTGGCGTGAGTCCGTTCGTTCAAACCGGGACGTACGCCGGGAGATCAACCTCTGCTGGATGCCCACCAGCGCGGAAACGCTGATTCGTCGTCTGTTTGCTAAGCCTCAGGTTTTGGCGCGTGTCAGCCGGGGGCTCAGCCCACGGGACCGCATGCTGGTCCGGCGCGAAACTGCGGAGCCGTTCACGGTCTCCGATGTGCCCCTTCTGGATGAGGCTGAGGAGCTGCTGGGTACGTCGGAGGTTCTGGCGCGGCAGGCTCGGCTGGACCAGGCGGCGGCTGAGAAGGAAGAGTTGGAGCGCGTCCGTGCGGCCATGGAAGGCCAAAACCTTGGTGGAGGAATAGTCTCTGCGGAGTTGCTTGCAGAAAGGGCGCGCGGGCAGAAGGAGTGGACGCCGCTTGCGGAGCGCGCGTTGGCGGACCGAACTTGGACGTACGGACACATCGTTGTTGATGAGGCCCAAGACCTGTCCCCCATGGCCTGGCACATTTTGCTGCGCCGCTGCCCGGCGCGTTCGTTCACGGTAGTTGGGGACTTGGACCAGGCGCGCGGGCATGTGCGTCCCTCTTCCTGGGCAAAGGCACTGGGTCCCGCCAGCCGCGGCTTGAGTGAGGAGTTCATTCTCACCGTTTCCTACCGCACGCCAGCCACGGTAACTAACCTGGCCCAGGACGTGCTTACCGCTCTGGGTCAGGCGCCCCTGTATCCGCTCACTTCGGCGCGGGAAGTGGAAGACGCGCTGGCTGACACGGTGATTGAGTCGCCCTCGCTCCCAACAAAACGCGACGAAGATCCGCTTTGGGACGCGGTGCGGGAGGTCATTGCGCAGGAGGAAGCCGCGTTGGATGCGGAGGTCGGGAGCGGACAGGGACGCGTCGGGGTGCTTGTTTCTGGGGCGAGGGCGAGCGCGTGGGACGCCGACCTTCACGGCACCAGCGCACTGGATTCGCGCGTCAGTATCCTGAGCGTCGCTGGAGCCAAAGGTCTGGAGTTCGACACCGCAATCGTCGTGGAGCCGACGGAGATCCTTGAGGATGGGCCCGGTGACCTGTTTGTCGCAATGACAAGGTGTACCCGACGTTTGCATTCGGTGCGTGGCGGGGGTCTCCCCGGACCTTGGAAGGAAGCGTTACGGCGCGCACGTCCTCGGATTGATGAGTGAATAGTGTCTCTTTGGGTCGCTCGGCGAACCCGGGGAGCGGAAAAGGAGGCCTTGATGGGCAATCATGGAGCTATGAAAGCACTGCTTCTGGAGAACCCGCACCCCATCGGTGCGCAAATGCTGACTGACTATGGCCTTGAGGTCACCTCGATCCCGGGGAGCCTGGATGAAGATGAGCTGATCCGCGCGCTGGATGGAGTGTCCGTTCTGGGCATTCGCTCTAAGACAGAGGTGACGCGGAAGGTCTTGGCGCATGCAAAGGACCTGCAAGTCATTGGTGCGTTCTGCATTGGAACGAATCAGATCGCAACGGAGTACGCGGCGGAGCGTGGCATCGCGGTGTTCAATGCGCCCTACGCCAATACGCGTTCGGTGGTGGAGCTGGCGATTGGTGAGATCATCGCGTTGACCAGGCGTCTTACCGTGAAGAACAGCAGGATGCACAAGGGTGTTTGGGATAAGTCCGCGGACCACGCGCATGAGGTGCGGGGTCGCAAGCTGGGCATCATCGGCTACGGCAACATCGGGACCCAACTTTCGGTGCTGGCAGAGTCTTTGGGGCTCCACGTCGTGTTCTACGACACGGCGGAACGGCTTGCTTTGGGTAATGCTGTTTCTGCGAAGTCGATGGAGGAGGTCCTGCGTCAAGCCGACATCGTGTCGGTCCATGTGGATGGGGACCGCTCTAATGTGGACCTCATTGGGAAGCGGGAGCTTGAGATGATGAAGCCGGGCGCCGTCCTGGTGAATCTGTCGCGCGGGTTCGTCGTGAACGTTGATGCGTTGAAAGAGGCTCTGGAGTCGGGTCATCTGCGTGGTGCAGCGATTGACGTTTTCCCTGAGGAGCCGAAGGCGAATGGCGATCCGTTTAGCTCAGAGCTCTCCGGCATGGACAACGTGATTCTCACGCCCCACATCGGTGGCTCCACGCTGGAGGCACAGCACGACATTGCTCAATTCATTGCCGGGAAGATTGAGGGGTACCTGTCGCGCGGCTCAACGACGCTGAGCGTGAACCTGCCGAACCTGAGTCTGCCTATTTCTTCCACGAACTCATTCCGTTTGTGCTTCGCTCACCACAACACTCCGGGCGTGATGGCCCGCCTCAATGATGTATTTGCCGGGGTGGGTGCGAACGTGGAGGCGCAGAGTCTGGCAACTTCGGGCTCCATTGGATACGCGATCACGGACCTTGGGTCACCGTTGCCGGAAGAGGCACTGGCGCGCATTACGTCCTCGCCTGCATCTATACGGATGCGCTACTTCCCGGTCCGCTAGGGTGGGCGCGAATCCGAAGTTCAATGAGGTCGGGTAATCTCTCTTAACATCTAGCGACGTCGTGACCTGGAGGCACCGGTGAACCTGACAGAGAACCTACGCAGAGACTACGCTCCGGGGGTGCCCTACTTTACGGATTCTGGGCAGACCCTGATCAGCGACTTCTTGTTCGATGCGGCTTCCAACTACCCGAAGCGCGTGGCGCTGGACTTCCTAAGTGAGCAGACCACGTATGAGCAGTTGGAAAGGCAGGTCCGTCAGGGCGCCACTGTGTTGCGTGAAGCCGGGGTAAAGCAGGGCGACGCCGTTGCTATGATCATGCCGAACTGTCCGTCACACGTGATCGCTGTGTTTGCGTCGGCGCTCATCGGAGCTGTCGCGGTTGAACACAACCCGCTGGCGCCCGAAGCAGAGTTGAAGAATGAGTTTGCGCGCCACAAAGCCAAGGTGGTGATCACTTGGGAGAACGTGGTTGAGAAACTGGGGTTCTTGGACCGCAGTGTAAAGATTTTCGGTGTCAACCTGGCGGATTCGTTGCCTAGGGCGACGCGTCTGCTCCTGCACCTGCCCATCAAGTCTGTCAGGGAGAAGCGGCGCCTGTTGGGTGCGAAGACTCCCGACCACGTTCAGTCTTGGGATCGAAACGTTCGAAATGCGCAACCTTTCGGTGGTGACGCAACGGTTCAGCCGGATGCTCCTGCGGTGATGCTGCATACCAGCGGTACAACGGGAACACCTAAGGCTGCTGTTCTCACCCATAAGAACTTGGCGTCCAATGTGTTCCAGTCTGTGGCGTGGGTTCCCCCTCTGGCTGCCGGGGCAGAAACGTTCTATGCGATACTGCCGTTCTTCCACGCGTTCGGATTCACGGTCTCATTGCTGGCAGGCATCCGTCTTGGTGCAACGATCGCGCTGTTCCCCAAGTTCGACACATCGCAGGTTCTTCTGTCACAAAAGCGCCTACCGTGCACGTTCTTCCTTGGTGTGCCACCAATCTTTGACAGACTTTTGGCTGACGCACCGCACCTGAACGTTGACCTCACCTCTATTCGTTTCACGCTTTCTGGTGCTATGCCGCTCTCACAGGAGTTGTCGGACCGCTGGGAACAGGCAACGGGTGGGCACCTGGTTGAGGGTTATGGGATGACGGAGGCCTCACCGATTATCTTGGGTTCCCCGCTTTCCAAGGACCGCCGCCCAGGCGCGTTGGGGCTGCCATTCCCCTCCACTGAGGTTCGGATTGTGGATCCGGAGAACACGTCCGTTGACGTAGAGATCGGGGAGGTCGGAGAGCTGGTAGTTCGTGGTCCGCAGGTGTTCAACGGATACTTGGACGCGCCCGAAGAGACCGCGGAAGTCCTGAAAGACGGGTGGCTCTACACCGGGGACCTAGTGCAGGTGAGAGACGGGTTCATCTACATGGAGGACCGCCGCAAGGAACTGATTATCTCCGGTGGCTTCAACGTGTACCCAAGCCAGGTGGAAGACGCCGTGCGTTTGATGCCTCAGGTCAAGGATGTCGCAGTCGTTGGTATGCCCGGCGGCAACAAGGGTGAGGAAGTAGTGGCTGCTTTGGTTTTGGAGGCCGGGGCGTCAGTCACTTTGGCGGATGTGCGGGAGTGGGCTGAGAAGTCCCTGGCGCACTATGCGCTACCCCGTCAGATTGTTGTGGTGCAAGAGCTTCCAAAGTCCCAACTTGGGAAGGTTCTACGCCGATCCGTGCAACAGCAGTTGTCAGAGCTCCAAAGCGGGTTTGAGGATCGGTTCCCAACCCTGGCTTCTTCCGTCTCAGACCTTGCGGACCAGGTAGGTCACGCGAGGGCTGCAGTCAAGGAGTCCTTGGCAAATGCAACTACGGAGGCTGCGGACCATGTGGGTGCTGCCAGGGAAGCAGTGAAAGAGTCCCTGTCTACCGCCAAGTCCGGTGCAAGTGAGAGGGCTGCAACTCTGCTTGGGAAGGCCGACGCAAAGCCGGAAGCTACCGCGGACGCCCAGCCCGTTGTTCAGCCTGATGAACAACCCGCCGACCAAGCTGGTGAGGAGCACGGGAACCAAGACGCGGGGCAGTAACCCCGTCTACGCACCCGGTGCGATCACTGGGTGCGTAGGTCTTCGATTGCCCGCTCAAAGTCCTCCAGCGACTGGAACGATGAGTAGACGGAAGCGAACCTTAGGTACGCAACCTCATCTAAATCACGCAGGAACGGAAGGACCGCTTTCCCGACCTCATCCGCAGAAACAGTTGCCTGGCCGGTGACCCTGAGGCTCTCCTCTACCTGCTGCGCCAACACCGCAAGATCGTGTTCTGATACCGGACGGCCTTGGCACGCCTTCCTGACGCCTGCAGTGACCTTATCCCTGGAGAACGGCTCCGCCACCCCGGAGCGCTTTTCCACGGAAAACGAAGACGTCTCCAGCGTGGTGAACCGACGCCGGCATTCCCCACACTCTCTGCGTCTGCGGATTGTCGCACCATCATCCGTTACGCGCGTGTCAACCACACGTGTGTCATCGTTCTTACAAAAAGGACAGTGCACGGCAATCCTCTCTAAGGCCCTGTACTGGGAATCCGAATCAGAAGCCAGTACACAAACCGTAGAGCCGGGGTGGCCTGAGTGCAACACCGCAAGCGGTGTGAACACTTCTTTCAAGTGGCGAGCGCGCGATGGCACTGCATTCGAACCCCGCATAAGCACCTCTGGAACGCCTTCTTTCACAGCCTGCATGGCGTCACTCCGCGGGAAGGATCAGCTGCTGGCCGGGTTGCAGGGTGGCGTCAGACAGTGCGTTCAGCGCATAGATGTCCTCCACCACGGATTCAAGTGGGCGCGACAATTCAAGCGATGCGGCAAGACCCCAAACCGATTCGCCCGCGGCAACGGAGTGCACCCACGTCTGGCCCGAAAAAGGTGCCGGGCGCAACATGAGTCCAACACCCAGTGCAGAGGCGAATAGGACCATGGTGAGAACAAGCGCAACGACGGCCTTCACGATGGTGGCCAGGGACAATGCCGGAAGCGGCTTCACCGCCGGCTGCGCAGCGGACTGGGCCCGGGCGCGCGCATGCGCAGTACCCTCCCACCGACGTGAGGCGGCCCCGCGAGATGCGGGATGCCGCGAGATAGAGGCTTCTAGATCGGTTTGACCACGTAGCCTGGCACGCGCCTCATCTATGGAAATGATGGTCGCTTGAGCGTGGGCGCCTGGCGCACCGGTGCGCACACCCACCAACGGGACTCCTGCCGTAACCCGAATTGCACTCATCTCCAACACCTCTTCCACTTCTTGGCCAACGGCCGCACACCCAACAGATCCGTCCTAGAACGCCCGTTCGTCGAACGATTGTACGTAGAACAACTGTACGATATCAAGTTGGTCCGACACAATAGAGACACGCTCGAACAAACGTTTCATTTGTGCATCGAAATGTCGTAGACTTTACTTAGAGAGGGAGGAACCATGGGGAACCCGAAACCACTTAGCAAACGACAGCAACAAATACTGGACGTCGTACGCAGTTCAGTGGAGGCGCGCGGCTTTCCGCCATCCATGCGCGAAATTGCGGCGGCAGTCGGACTTAGCTCTGTGTCCACCGTGAAGCACCACTTGGATGCGCTGGAGGAGGCGGGCTTTATTATGCGCGACGCGCGCAGGCCCCGCGCTATTGAACTGCGGTCAGAAGGCGCGGCTAAGAAACCAGATCTTGCTGGTTACGCTGTGCCCGTAACGGTGGCGGAAGGCGAATGTGTTTCTGCGCCTCTGGTTGGAAGGATCGCTGCCGGTTCACCAATAACTGCTGAGCAGAGTGTGGAAGACGTATTTTCACTTCCCACGCGGGTTACAGGGACGGGCAAGTTGTTCGTACTTGAGGTCAGCGGCGACTCAATGATTGACGCCGCGATCTGCGATGGGGACTTCGTGGTCGTCCGCTCCCAGCAGACCGCTGAAAACGGCACCATCGTTGCGGCGCTGATCGAAGGTGAAGCCACCGTTAAGGTCTTCTCCCAAACCGACGGTCACGTCTGGCTCTTGCCGCGCAACGACGACTACGCGCCCATTCCTGGAGACCAGGCGACAATCTTGGGACGCGTGGTGACGGTGATTCGCGCTCTTTAGGCGCTCTATAGGCGCTCCAAAGCGGCGCTTCACAAAACGGGCCGTGGGTTAGGTTTGGTTGGTGGGGTGAAGCTGCGCGTTGTCCGTCGTCGGATTTGACGTTGGTGGCGTCTTTGGGTTTGGTCTTGTGCCCGCAGTTGGCAAGGTGGCGGGACCATGGTTGCGGTGACTCTGGTAATCGCGGTACCACTGGATGATCTGAAACCACACGTAGCGGTCCAAGTCGATGCCACGCGCCAGCAAACACACTGCAAGGAACCGCAAACACATCGCACAGGCACGGCAATCGCATAATCCCACCAGATTGCTTCCTTGTTGCCGACCCGGGGTTTCTGGTTGTTTTCCTACTTGTTGTCCGTTTTCCTCCCTGCTGTGAGTTTTCCTGCCTGTGACCCCTTCATAAATAGCCAAACTTACAACTGAGGGGAAAACTCGTAGTTTTCCTGTTTATCGCACCCAATTCAGCCTTTGTTTTCCTGGCTGTTGTGAGTTTGGCTGCTTGTTGTAGAGGCGCGGCCGGTTGTTTTCCTGGATGTTGTAAGTTTGGCTGCTTGTCGCACCCTCGGGGCCCCTTGTTTTCCTGCCTGTTGTTTGTTTTCCTAGATGTTGGAGGGGCGGCCTCACCCGTTTTCCTGTTTGTTGTCCGTTTTCCTGTTTGTTGTCGCACGGCGCTTGCCAGGCCCCGAACCCTGATGCGAAGGGGGCGATGACAGTGGCACCGCCAGCTCATTGCAGGCCATTTAGGGCCAGTTTGGTCCGTTCCGCGTCTTTTCGGAGTCTCTTCTGGCCCCTACGCGGCTCCAGATTGGCCCCCCTACGGCTTAGATCGCCGTTATCGTCTTGGATCGCCGCTATAGCTATGCAACAACGGCGATCCTAAGCGACAACGACGATCTAACTGTTTTAAGAGCCTCTGAAGCAAGGCCGCCAGCCTCCTTGGGCGACGCAAATGGGACCCCGGTTAAACACCGAGGTCCCATCCGCATTCCTTGCTCCTACTTCATCCTGTTCCACAAAAACCCACAGGGATAAAAACCCACAGGGATGAAAAAAGAGCACTGACTCAACGCTTCAGAAGCCCAGAGACTTCGCCACCGCCTTGATCTGCTCTGCCGACTTCTGAAGGCCCGCGAACTCCCGACCTGACATCGGCGGAACCAAAAGACGACCCGCACCATTGCGCGTAACAACGGTTGGCGCCGACATGCAGACATCGCTGATGCCCGCCCAGTCTTCCATGAGGCTGGAGATGGTCATCACCCTGTGCTCATCACGCAAAACCGATGTGGCGATTGCAGTGGAGGCCAGTCCGATAGCGAAGTTCGTCGCGCCCTTGCCCTCAATGATTTCGTACGCAGAGTTCACCACGTCGGCCGCGATTCGATCCTTCAGCGCGTCATCGAATGGCTTACCCGTGAGCGTGTAGCCCCAGTCATGCACGGGCACGTTACCAATCTCCGCAGACGACCACAGCGCAACCTCAGAGTCTCCATGCTCACCTGCGATCAGTGCGTGGATGGACTTGGAGGAAATGCCCGTCTCCTGCGAAATCAGGTAGCGGAAGCGCGAAGTGTCCAGCACCGTTCCCGAACCGAACAGCTGGTTGCGTGGCAATCCCGAAATCTTCAGCGCCACGTAAGTGACCACATCAACCGGGTTGGTTACGAACATGTAAATAGCATCCGGTGCCACTTCAAGCATGCTCGGAACAATCTTCTTCATCAGATCCACAGTTGACTTGGCCAGCTCCAGACGCGACTGTCCAGGCTTCTGCTTGGCTCCAGCCGTCACAACGACAATGTCGGAGCCCTTCAAGATGTTAATGTCGTCGGATCCCTCAACGGTACCCGTCGGAGTGAACTGAATTCCATGGGCGATGTCCAGCGCATCAGCGCGCACCTTCGGCCCGTTAATGTCGTATAGCGCAACGGAACGCGCCACACCTGAGATTGCTGCCGAATACGCAACGGCTGTTCCCACAGCGCCTGCACCTACGACGGTTAGCTTAGAGGGACGTCCCATGGACTTTGGTGCCGTTGTCTTCTCAACCATTTCTTCTCCTTACGGTTGACGCGATGATCCTCATCAATCATTGTTGACACGCCTGGAGCACTTCGCCGACCCGCGGCTCCAGCCCATCCTCCAGTCTAGCCGCTCACACTCAAAGAATGTTGATCCCCTCACACAGTTTGCAGTCAACGTCCGATCTACTCAGAAAGCGCCACTTCTGCTAGGCGCGCAGCCAGGTCACCCGGAACCCTTGCCTTCAGCACCGCTCCCTGGTCAGTCCACGTTTGGCTCTCCACCTCTCCCACCTCATGAGCGCGGCTCATTAGTCCTGCATGCTTGAACGGGATCAGGTACTCCACTTCAACTTGTGGACGGGGAAGTCTGGACGCGATCACCTCTTGCAGCTTGTCGATGCCCTCACCCGTCTGCGCTGACACTTCGATCGCGTTGGGGAATAGCGCCCGCAGCCTCGCCCTCGTCACCAGAGGTGCAGCGTCAATCTTGTTGAGGACAATTTGTTCTCTGGCACCGTCGTATCCCGCGATTCCCTGGAGCACAGCGCGGACGGCCTCCACCTGTGCTTCAGGATCCACGTGTGCTGCATCGACTACATGCAGGACCAAATCGGCCTCGCCAATCTCCTCCAACGTTGAGCGGAACGCCTCCACCAGCTGGGTTGGCAACTTTCGAACAAAGCCGACCGTGTCGGTGATCGTGTACGTCCGCCCATCTCCGGTCTCCACACGCCGAACCGTTGGGTCCAGAGTTGCGAACAGGGCATCCGCGGCAAGACTTTGGGAACCGGTGAGCGCATTCAGCAACGTGGACTTCCCCGCGTTCGTATAACCCGCGATGGCAACCGACGGCACCTCACCTCTGCGACGGGACTGCCTGCGCGTTGCGCGCCCTGGCTCCATCTTCTTGATCTGCTGGCGCAACTTCGCCATCCGGGTGCGAATGCGGCGCCTATCCAACTCAATCTTGGTCTCACCCGGGCCACGCGATCCGATGCCCTCACCACCCGCAACGCGACCGCCGGCCTGGCGCGACATTGACTCACCCCAGCCACGCAGACGCGGCAGCAAGTATTCCAGTTGCGCCAGCTCGACCTGCGCTTTTCCTTCGCGCGACTTGGCGTGCTGGGCGAAAATGTCCAGGATGACCGCCGTCCGGTCGACGACCTTCACCCCCACGACATCCTCAAGTGCGCGTCGTTGCGAGGGCGCTAGGTCCCCATCCACGACCACCGTGTCCGCACCCGTATCTTCAACCACCTGACGCAACTCCCTTGCCTTCCCACGCCCAAGGTAGGTTGCCGAATCCGGCCGGTCGCGCCTCTGCAACATGGCAGCCATGACCTTCGCACCCGCGGTCTGACTGAGCGCGGCCAGCTCCTGCAAAGAGTATTCCGCGTCCGGGCCGGCTGTGGTGCGCAGACCGACGAGGACGACCTGCTCAAGACGGACCTGCCGGTATTCCACTTCCTGGATGTCAAGGAGTTCCGTTGAGGCGGCCAGGTGGCCGGCCCTTTTAGTAGCGGACCGCTCCTGCCATTCCTCATGGTCGGACCCGGTGAAGCCAAGGTCGCCAACATCTACGTGCGAGGCGCCATCCCCAACGCCCTCGTCCTGCCCGTCCGCCACCACACCGCGCGCAAGTATCCTGGCCGCGATAGCCTCCGCCCGTGCAAGATCTGGCTTTTCGTCGTGCGTCGTGCTCATTTAGCCCTCCTTCGGACTTCCAACCCGATGCTAGTACAGAGGCAAGCCCACGCATCAAGGCGGGCCCGCACCATAAGCTGAAGGCATGAGCGAACACTACTTCTCTGCGAACACCTCTGAGAGCCTGGATCCGGGTTCACTACACGACGTTTCCGTGTCGGGTCGAGGGCGGAAGGTGACGCTCAAGGCGTCCAATAAGGTCTTCTCGTCCACGTCCCTAGACTTGGGAACCGCGCAGTTGTTGGCCAAGGCACCTCCGCTACCGGAAACCGGCACATTCCTGGATCTGGGGTGCGGCTGGGGTCCGATTGCCGTGACCATGGCGCTGGACGCGCCGAAGGCAAGCGTGTGGGCGGTTGACGTAAATGAGAAGGCGCTGGCTCTCACACGCCTTAACTGCCGTTCACAAAACATCAAGAACGTCCTCGTAATGCAGGCTGACGTGGCACTTAGCGAGGCGGAGGCGAAAGACGTGACCTTCGACGTCATCTGGTCGAACCCGCCGATCCGCATTGGTAAGGAGCCTTTGCACGCCATGCTCACCCAGTGGTTGGGGCGCCTGACCCCCGATGGCCACGCCTACCTGGTGGTGAACCGCAACCTGGGCGCCGACTCTTTAGCGCGGTGGCTGCGCGGTGAGGGTTTCACTGTGGAAAAGATTGCGTCAAGAAAGGGCTTCCGAATCCTGGACGTCCAGCGCGCGTGAGACGACGTCAAGTGCCCGCTCAACCAGATTCTCACTGCCTGACTCAAACCAGGTTATTCGCGGGTCCCGTTTGAACCATTTCATCTGTTTGCGCGCCAAACGCGAGGTTGCCCGGGCAGTCGCCTCAGTCGCCTCTTCCACGGATATCACGCCGTCGAGGGCGTCAAGGGCTTCCTGATACCCCGTTGCCCTGCGAGCGGTCCTCCCAAGTCGGATCCCCGCACGGTCAAGAGCCGCGATTTCCTCCATCATCCCGCCCTTGAACATCGCCCGCGCGCGCACCGCTATGCGCTGATCGATGGTGGGGGCGTCGGCGCGAAGCCCTATCTGGACGGTGTCCAAGTGATACGTGTACGTCGGTAGCGTAGCGGAGTAGGGACGCCCTGTGATGGTGATGACCTCTAACGCGCGAACGATGCGCCGGCCATTGGCTGGCTCAATGCGGTCTGCTGATTCGGGGTCCAGTTCCAAAAGCTTTCCGTGCATCGCGCGGGAACCCAGAACGCGCAGCTCTTCTTCAAGACCCGCGCGTATTTCGGGATCCGTCTGCGGAAACTCCATTTCGTCCAGCATTGCGCGAAGGTAGAGTCCGGAGCCGCCCACGACGATGGGGATCTTGCCGCGGGACATGATGTCGAGGGCGTCTTTGCGCGCCTCCCGCTGATACGCCGCAACCGATGCGTCTTCTGTTACGTCCAGTACGTCTATTTGGTGATGGGTAAGCCCGCGGCGCTCATTCAGTGGCGTTTTCGCTGTACCAATGTCCATGCCGCGGTATAGAGCCATCGCATCCGCACCGATCACCTCACAGCGTGTCGGCCCACCAAGAGCGTCCGCTATGTCGAGGGCTAGCTCACTCTTCCCCGTAGCAGTCGGTCCAACAACGGCGATAATCATCGGCAAGCCCTCAAGCGCGGCGCAGTATCGGTATCCCCAACGGGACAGCTGCGGTATCCGGTTCAACGCCTTTCTGGCGTTCTTCCCAAGCATCCCCGGCACGCGTCCTGCGGACAGCAAACTTCGGGTTCTCACTTAGCGCGGAGTCAGCCAGAAGGTGATGTGGGGCACCGTACGTAACAGTTGCTTCCACGACATCCCCCGGGCGTGGAACCGTGACACCTTGCGGGACGGCAAAGTGCACTAAGCGTCCGTCACGGCCACGTCCAGAAAGGCGGTGGGTAAAGCCATCTTTGCGACCCTCACCTTCGGCGACTAAAACCTCTACGTCACTGCCAACCAACCGCATGTTCTCCTCAGTGGAGATGCGGTTTTGCAGGTCTATTAGACGGGCGTACCGCTCAGCAACCACCGATGGTGGCACCACGTCTTCGCGTGCCGCAGCAGGAGTTCCGGGCCGCGGCGAATACTGGAACGTGAAGGCAGATGCGAAACGAGATTCTTCCACCACATCAAGGGTCCTTTGGAAGTCATCTTCCGTTTCGCCTGGGAAGCCAACGATGATGTCGGTTGTAATGGCCGCATCGGGAATTGCGTTGCGGACGTCGGAAAGGATTCGTCCGAACCGCGCACTGCGGTAGGACCTGCGCATCTCTTTGAGAACCTTGTCTGAGCCTGACTGAAGTGGCATGTGAAGGCTAGGCATAACCGTTTCGGTTTCAGCCATGGCCGCTATGACGTCGTCGGTGAAAGCCGCTGGATGAGGGGATGTAAAACGGAGCCGCTCAAGGCCGGGAGTCTTCCCAACCTCACGAAGGAGCTTCGCAAAGGCTCCCCTGTCGCGGAACGATGCCCCATAGGAGTTCACGTTTTGACCAAGCAGAGTCACTTCGATGACACCTTGAGAGACGACTGCTTCGACCTCTTCCAAGACCTCTTGGGGTGCGCGGTCCTGTTCGCGGCCTCTGAGTCGCGGAACAATGCAGAAGGTGCAGGTGTTGTTGCACCCAACGGAGATTGAGACCCATGCTGCGTAGACGGACTCCCTAACTGAAGGGAGCGTTGAAGGAAATACCTTGAGGGATTCCTCTATCTCAATGGCTGCTTCCTGGTTGTGCTCTGCCCGGCGCAGAAGGGCTGGCAGCACGTCCAGGTTGTGGGTCCCAAAGACAGCGTCGACCCAGGGCGCACGCTGCACTATGCCATCTCTCATCTGTTGTGCCAGGCAGCCGCCGACAGCAATCTGCATCCCGGGCCGCTCACGCTTTACGGCCGCTAACTGGCCTAGGTTCCCAAACAGCCGGTTGGCAGCATTTTCACGCACAGAACATGTGTTCAGCACAACGACGTCTGCTCCGCCATCCCCCGCCTCTGTCGCACGCGCAGCCGCATCCGGGACGGCATCCACGTGAACCATGCCTGCTTCCTCTAAGAGACCAGCAAGTCTCTCAGAGTCGTGTTGGTTCATCTGGCAGCCCAGGGTGCGGATCATGTAGGTCCGCGGCGGAACAGTCTTTGAGTCAGTAATCGTTTCCATCGTCAAGTAAGCCTAGTACGCGCGCTATTTCCAACCAAGGCGGAAGCGTTCCGAAGCCGCGTACGGATCCTCCGTCTGATGAGGCGCAGTTGGCCACCGTCCGTAGCCATCGTGGTAGGCATCGGCATCACCACCGGTACCGACATTGCCACCGGAATTGGGTCGGGCATCGGTAGCATCCAACTCAAGCAGGATTAGTTCCAGAGCAGCCCACACCGCGGCTGAGCGCACTTCTTCCCTGTCACCATCAAGTCTCAAGTGCAATACCATCGGCTTTTTCCCACTACCGGGTTCATACATTGCAACGTAGACAAGACCTTCGGGGCCATCCGGACTATCGCCCGGTCCGGCGATCCCCGTCGTTGCCACACCGTAGTCGGCGTCGCACAGCTGTGCCACTCCCGTAGCCATCTGCGCGGCGACCTCCCTTTGGACCGGACCACCCTCTCTAAGCAGAGCCGCGCTGACCCCCAGAATCTTGTGTTTCAGGTCGGTTGCGTAGGACACGACTCCCCCACGCAACACGGCGCTGGCGCCTGGAACATCAACGATTTGCGAACAGAGCGCGCCTCCCGTCAGGGATTCGGCTACCGCTATGGTCACGCCGCGCTCAATGAGTACGCCAACCACGGCGTTAGCAAGTTCCGTATGTTCCCCTACCATTGGGCACCTCCAATTCCGGCCCCGTAGGGCACTGAACGACCGAAGGTATCCGCTCCGAAGCCGTCACCTGTTCCGTCGCCGTCCGCCTCCTGTTCCAGCGTTGAACAGACGGATCGTACGACGTGAGAAGAAAAGCCCCTTCGGGCCAAAAAGCCGCTGAGCCTGCGCTGCCAAACATCACGGTCCAAAGATGCAATCTTTGAAGGCGACGTGTGCTTGCGAGCAGCGCGCAACGCACGCCCGTATTCCTCATCCTCATCTATCCCATCCACTATGGGACGCCATATTTCGGAGGGGATGCCGCGCTTCTTCATCTCATTGGACAACCCGCGTCTACCCAACCCCGTATGGGAGCGGGCGACCAGGGAAGCAAACTTCTGGTCGTCCAAATATTTGTAGTCGACCAAACGATCTACCGCAGATGAGATCTCAGCTTCTTCAAAACCACGCGCCTGAAGCTTCTTCTCCATCTCAGAAACCGAATGGTCCCGCACTCCCAAAATGCGCAGGGCAGCATCAAGCGCTGACCCGCTGGGCTTCCTGCCTGAACTTTGCCTACGACCGCGGGTCGGTTCAGACATGCCCCCACCAATCACCGGCGCGTCCATCATGGATCCAACGCCTTCACGGGCAGCCATTGGCTTCCCTACTTCTTGTCGGCTTCGGCAACTGCAGCCTCCGCCTCAGCCACCGGCTCACCAATACCCAGTTCAGCCAAAATCTTGGCTTCTATTTCATCCGCAAGATCCGGGTTATCCACAAGGAACTGGCGCACATTTTCCTTGCCCTGCCCCAACTGGTCCTTGTCATACGTGAACCATGAGCCGGACTTCCGCACAATCCCGGCCTCAACCCCCATGTCGATGATGGAGCCTTCGCGGGAAACACCTTTTCCGTAGATGATGTCGAATTCCGCCTGCTTGAAAGGTGGCGCCATCTTGTTCTTCACGATCTTCGCGCGCGTGCGGTTGCCAACAGGGGCCCCGGCTTCCTTCAGCGTTTCGATCCGTCGAACGTCGATACGTACGGAGGAGTAGAACTTCAGCGCCTTCCCACCCGTGGTGGTCTCTGGCGAACCGAAGAAAACACCGATCTTTTCGCGAAGCTGGTTGATGAAGATGGCGGTGGTTCCCGTGGCGGAGAGGGCACCCGTTATCTTCCGCAGTGCCTGAGACATGAGGCGGGCCTGTAGTCCAACGTGAGAGTCCCCCATTTCGCCTTCGATCTCTGCTTTTGGCACCAGTGCCGCAACAGAGTCAATGACGATGATGTCGACGCCGCCAGAGCGGATCAGCATGTCGGTGATTTCCAACGCCTGTTCGCCCGTGTCAGGTTGGGAAACCAAGAGGTTATCCGTGTCGACCCCAAGTGCACGGGCATACACGGGGTCCAATGCGTGTTCCGCATCGATGAAAGCAGCATTTCCGCCAGCGCGCTGCGCACTGGCAACTGCGTGGAGGGCCACGGTTGTCTTACCAGAGGATTCTGGACCGTAGATTTCCACCACGCGCCCGCGCGGCAGTCCCCCAATGCCCAAAGCGACGTCCAGCGCCAAGGATCCTGTCGGAATGACCTTAACAGGGGGTCGACTGTCATCCCCCAGCCGCATAACGGAGCCCTTACCAAACTGCCTGTCAATCTGGCTTAGAGCCAAATCCAGTGCCTTTTCGCGGTCCCCGCCCGGCTTCACAGTGGTCTTAGATGATGCTGCACGCGCCATAACTGCTTCCTTCCCTACAGCCTCTCCGGCTGGTTTTCGTTCTGACCAGTTAGTTCCAAGCCCTCTCCGAGCCCGAACAGCAACCATATGCCCGGTCACCGACATAATGGGACGGCCACTATATCCGCTGTGGATTGGCCGTTTATCTGTTGCCTGTGGACAACCGTACTCGAACATCTGTTCGGCGAAAAATCGACACGCTGACGCGGCTGCACTATCTCCTGGACGTGGGGCGTCTATGCACCCACCGGGCCTCTTCGCCGTGCCCCGTCTCCGTCACCAGGCACTCCCACACCCGCTCTGCCTTATCCCCACGCTCCAACGCTTCCTCAGCAGTTCCACCCAAAGCGGGCAGATACAGGTCGTGGGCAAGCGAACGCCCTAGAACCGGTCCGTAGACCCGATCTAGGGCGTTCCAAAATTCAGACAGTTTCACCTTTGTCCTGCAAGCGATGTGCTTAGCAAGTCTTCCGGGATTGTGTCCGGTACGGTCGTGGAGTCCACTGCCATCATCCGGTCAGAAACCTCACGGAGGACGAACCACAGTGGCACACCAAGAGCGGAGCATATGGATTCAAGGAGTTCGGAGGACGCTTCCTTCTGTCCCCTCTCCACTTCACTCAGGTATCCCAAAGACACCTGGGCTTGCGATGAGACCTCACGCAGGGTACGTCCCTGGAGGGTTCGCAGTGAGCGCAGAACATCCCCAAGCTCACTACGTAGCAGCGCGGGCCTGGGCTGGGGAATGGTCGACATTCCACCAGGGTAGCGCGCCGATAGCGGCTGCTGCCGTTGCTGTCCGCGGTTCGTGCCCGGGCGCACGCCAACCTCATTTCGCGCCCTGCCTGGCCCGGCAGGTGGACGACGGAGCTGTGTATTTGTGTTCATGAAAGGTATAACGCCCTTTCCTTCAGTTTTACTGCGTTACGTTCGTCACAGCATTTCATTGATCTCTTTTTTGGTCCTGCATGGCCTTCGCTGCAACCAGAACGTACTGTGCACCCGACCATACGGTGATCACCAGGACCACAAATTCTATGATGAGGATCAGTATCCCCAGGACCTGTAGGAATGGTTCCCCAAGGAAAGCTGTCCAAGGGATAACCAGGGTGAAGATAAGGAGGATCTGCAAAACAGTCTTCAGCTTCCCACCCGAAGACGCAGCGACTACGGTTCCCCTGCGGCGCAACACCTCCCGCAGCACGGTAATCCCGATTTCCCTAATCGCAACGATTGCCGTGAACCACCAGCTAAGGTAACCAAGTGCTGACAGGGCAACGAAGGCGCCCAACGTCAAGAACTTATCCGCCAGCGGGTCTGCTAATTTCCCGAAGTTCGTGATGATGTTGTACTTGCGGGCAATGGAACCATCCAGGTGATCCGTCAGGGACGCAATGGCAAACACCGCCGCCGCCCACCACCGACTCTCCGTCGTATCCGTCAAGAGCAGCCACAGGAACACCGGGACCAAAATCAGTCGTAGAACTGTCAGTGCGTTCGGAACGTTCCACGACGAAACAGTCTTGGGTTGCGGCTTTTTCTCCGCGGCTTCAGACATCTTTCGGTCTCCTCTTCGCATTAGCGCTGCGTACGGTCCAATCATTCATAGTAGGACAGTTCTCAGTATCCCGGTTGAACGTTAGCGGGCCGCGTCATGACCTCAGTTGCGCCGGGCTCCACGAACATCTGGGAAGATCCGCTCATTTCGTCGTGGTCCCTCCACCTGCCGTGCTGATGGACGGGCTCTGACAAAACGCCCTCGTACTCATCCTCTTCGACGTCCGCCCGCGTATTTCCCGCTGCCGCACCGCCAGTTTCCTCTTCGTTCGAGGGCGTTGGCAAACCGTCCGCATCCCCGCGAAGGAGAGCCAAGACCGCCGGCAACTCCTCAGGCGCTACCAAGACCTCACGCGCCTTCGGTCCCTGTGAAGGACCCACGATCTCCCGGGACTCAAGCAGGTCCATCAACCTGCCCGCCCTTGCGAACCCCACGCGCAGCTTGCGTTGCAACATAGACGTGGATCCCAACTGCGTGTTCACCACCAATTCCGCGGCGGCCAACAGGTCGTTCAAGTCGTCGCCAATGTCTTCGGCGACCTTCTTCGTGGAAGCCGCAACCAAAACGGTCTCATCGTACTTGGGCGCCTCTTGGTCCTTTGCGAACTCAACGACACGGTGGATCTCATCCTCATCCACCCACGCGCCCTGTACGCGCAACGGCTTCGCGGCTCCGGCCGGGAGATAAAGAGCATCACCCTGCCCAATCAGTTTCTCTGCGCCCGGCTGGTCCAAGATCACCCGCGAATCCGCCAGCGCAGAAGTCGCAAACGCCAAACGTGAAGGAATATTCGCCTTGATCAAACCGGTAACCACGTCCACCGACGGACGCTGCGTGGCCAGCACCAGGTGGATACCAGCCGCACGCGCCAACTGCGTGATCCTCTGGACAGAAGCCTCCACGTCACGAGGCGCAATCATCATGAGGTCCGCCAACTCATCCACGACCACCAGCAGATACGGGTATGGCTTCAACTTACGTTTCGAGCCAGGCGGAACCGAAACCTCCCCCGCACGAATCGCTGCGTTGAAGTCATCGATGTGCTTGTACCCGTACTCAGCCAGGTCGTCGTAGCGCGCATCCATCTCACGCACAACCCAGTCCAACGCCTCAGAAGCCTTCTTAGGACTGGTGATGATGGGCGTGACCAGGTGCGGGATACCCTCATAGATCGTGAGTTCCACGCGCTTAGGGTCAATCAGGATCAACTTCACCTGCTGGGGAGTCGCGCGCATCAGAATCGACATAAGCATCGAGTTAATGAAAGATGACTTACCCGACCCGGTCTGCCCAGCTACAAGGAGGTGCGGCGTGCGGGCCAAGTTGGTGACGACGTATCCGCCCTCGACATCCTTACCCACCCCGACCAGCAGAGGGTGACGGTTTTTCTGCGCCTGCCCACACCGCAGCACGTCCCCAAGAACCACCGTTTCGCGGTCCGTATTCGGGATCTCAATACCGATGGCCGATTTTCCTGGGATGGGGGCCAGAATACGAACGTCCGCGCTTGCCACCGCGTAGGAAATATTTCCGGCGAGGGCGGTAATGCGATCCACCTTCACACCTGAACCAAGCGAAACCTCATAGCGGGTTACCGTGGGTCCCCTTGAGAACCCAGAGACCCTGGCGTCAACCTTGAATTCTTCAAAGACGCCCTGCAGTGTCTCTATGACCTGGTCATTCACGGCGGAACGCGCCTTGTGGGGAGCCCCGCGCTTCAGGAGGCCTTGGGGAGGCAACTTGTAGTTCTGCTCCCGGGTTGGCGCCAAGATGTCCTGCCCGGTAGCGGAGAGGTCAGAAGTGGAGCCTGTTTCCGCTGCGGGCTCTCCCGCGGACCCTGACGTTGGGCCATCAACCAGCGTATCCGTGACCGAAGGCAGTGCCTGGGTTGGTCCCGTGGAAGCACTCTGAGCAAACATGAGCTCTGTTGCCTGCTCTGCCGTTACGGGCGCCTCTTCGTGGTCGAATACCTCTACTGGGAATGACGGCGCGCCCTCGCCACTATTCGCATCTGGTTCTTGGACGTGAACGGCGCGCTCATAGGGTTTCTTGCGGGATGCCAGGTCAGCGCGTTCGGATTCAAGCCACTCATCCCCGTCGGTTGCAAGTGGAACCTCTTCGACGATCACCTCTTCGTCCTCCGCAGGCTTCCTTGCTGAACGCGCCTTCAAGTTCTCAATGAAGGCCTTGGTGCGCGGCACGACCTCACGAATCGGAGTCTTCGTTGCCAAAAGGATTGAGTAGATCAGAAGAAGGCACAGGACTATTGCTGCCCCGACGGGCGAAAGCAGCCTGGACAATGCGGATGCGAAGAACCAGCCGAAGAACCCGCCGGCGGCCTCCACCTGCTCAAAGTCTCTTATTCTGGGGTTCCCACGCGACAGTTGTGCCAGCCCCGTGAGCGCCGCGATGACGCCAGCGGATCCCGCTACACGGTACGGAACCAACTGTGGGCTGCGGGGGCGGCGAAATAGCAGAACACCCCAGTAGATAAGGGCGACCGGAACTATCACCGCGAAGATGCCCACGGCGCCAGCCGTTAGATGGTGAACGAAAGAACCCAGTGATCCCGCGATGTCGAACCATTCACGCAGCGCCACTATGACGGCGAACGCAATCAGGATGAAACCGAATGCATCGCGCTTCATCTGAGGGTCAATGCTTCGCCATGCATGGGCCAGCGCAGACCCGACCCTTTTGAAGAAACCGGGTTTCGCGGGCTCTTCCTGCCCTTGGGCACCGTCATCGGCGGGCACGATCCGGCCCGTTCCACGCGCGGGTCTACCGCCGCTCTTACTGCCTGTCTTTACGGAGGACTTCTTGCTTACAGCCATAACAAATTGACGCTACCGTGTCGGCAGTACGGTCGCGAACTGCCGCGCCGCCGACCCTGTGCGTCGCTCTCCTCTTACCTATCCTGCTGACGTGCTCTTAGCCCGCAGCCGCGGTTGCGGCCATGACCGCGCTGGGTGACACGCCCTCGACCACCAGATCCACCTGCTGGGCGGTCGGCAGCGGAAAACTGGTGGGGTGACTGAGTGCCAGCGACGCCGCCGCGTTCGCCCTCCTGCACGCCTCAACCAGGGGGAATCCCTGCAAAAGAGCCGCACACATGACACCCACGTGCGTGTCCCCGACACCTGAGGTATCCACCACCTGAGCCGAATAGGCGGGGATCTCCGCTATGTCCGCGTCCACACTTGAAATGACACAGCCGAGCTTGCCCTTACGCCTCACAACTTTCGCGCTCTTCTTCAGAACCGATGCTAGGCCGTCAACGCCCGGCACATCCGCCAGGATGTTGGACAGGATGGCCGCGCCACGGATGTTCATGGTGAGAATGTCCACGCGCCCCAACAGTTGGACCAGCGTGTCTGGCTGAACCAGAGAAATGGCCGGCGTCGCGGCCAGGACGACCTTCGTCTCCTGGGGTATCGAAAGAACCCAGTCAACCAGGACTCGCGCGCCCGCCTCCGATATGAGGTCCGCACCGGCGATGTGGACGACGTCCTCTGTCGTTATTTCCACGCGTTGCAGGATCGCGGGGCTGGGTTCCGTCTCAACGCCGGGTGCCACGACGACCGCGGTTTTCCCATCGTCCTCGACCATAGTCACGGCCACGCCAATATCACCGACGAGGGCGGATTCCTGTGCCTCAATCCCCGCCTCCGCAAGGTTGCGCCTTATGGCGTGGGAGTTCGGGCCGGTCCCCAATGCAGAAACCAGGTGGGACTCCACGCCCTGGGCGCGCACTGCGGCAGCCACGATGTACCCTCCTCCGGGGGAGGCGGCCGCGCTGGATGCGCGTATCTGGTCACCGTCCGCCGGTACCTTGGGAACCTTTAGCGTCACCGCCAGTTGGACGGCAGCCGTGGTTACAAACTTCCCCTTTGTGCGCACGGGCTTTTGCGGCATATGCAGCGCTTTCCAACCGGCTTTGGTCCGCGACGCGACCGCCAAAAAGTCCGCCGCGACACCCGGAAGGATCACTGTTGCACCACCATTGGCACGATAACGGGACGACGACGCAGCTTCTTCGCGATCCACCGACCAAGCGTGCGTCGCAGGGTCTGCTGAAGTTTGTGGGTCGACACGTTTCCTGGAGCGGCCGCTTCTTTGAGCGCGCGCGTTAGCTCCGGCTGGATTCCCTCAAATACAGAATCATCCTCCGCCATGCCGACCGCGCGGACCACCGGATCGGAAAGAACCATCCCGGATTCCTTGTCCACCACAGCGTACACGGTGACGAAGCCCTCAGAGCCCAAAACGATGCGCTCCGCCAACTCATCCTCCGACAGATCTCCGATGGAGGACCCATCAACGTACACCAGATCGTTTTGCACGCCACCCACGATGGCCGCATGGCCATCAACCAGGTCAACGACCGCACCACTCTCAGCAAGCACAACGTTTTCGGGATCAACCCCGGTCTTCACCGCCAACTGTCCGTTCGCGACCAGGTGACGAATCTCCCCGTGTACGGGCATGACGTTCTTTGGTTTCAGGATGTTGTAGCAGTAAATCAGTTCTCCTGCCGATGCGTGTCCGGACACGTGAACCTTCGCGTTGCCTTGGTGAACAACCTTGGCACCCAGCCCCGTCAGTTCGTTAATCACCCTGTAAATAGAGCTCTCATTGCCAGGAATAAGACTGGAGGCGAACACCACCGTGTCACCGGGGCCGACCTCTATCTGACGGTGCTCTCCCTTCGCGATCCGCCCAAGTGCGGCCATCGGCTCACCCTGGGAACCCGTGACCATGTAGACGCGTTCACGCCTGGGAAGCGCATTCAGCTCCTCAAGCGTCACAACGATGCCATCCCCCGGGTCCAGGTACCCCAGGTCCTGCGCAATACGCATGTTGCGTTCCATTGAGCGCCCAACGAAGGTAACCTTACGCCCGCTCAACGCTGCGGCTTGGAGCACCTGCTGCACGCGGTGAATGTGGGACGCAAACGACGCAACGATAACGGCGCCGGGCGTTTGCAGGAACGCCTGTTCCAGTGCGGGCGCAATCTCCACTTCGGGGGTGACAAACCCTGGCACTTCCGCGTTGGTGGAGTCCACCAAGAACAGGTCGACGCCCTCTTCACCAAGTCGCCCAAAGGCCCTCAGGTCGGTAAGCCTGCCGTCGATTGGCAGTTGGTCCATCTTGAAGTCCCCCGTCGCAAGGACGGTCCCCGCCGCGGTCCTCACAAAAACCGCAAGCGCGTCCGGAATGGAGTGGTTCACCGCAATGAACTCCACATTGAACGGCTTCAGATCAATCGTTTCGCCCTCTTTGACGACGTGTAGGTTCTTGGTGCTAAGTCGGTGTTCATTCAGTTTCGCTTCGACCAGTGCAAGGGTCAGCTTCGACCCGTAAATGGGGATGTCCCCGCGCAGTTTGAGCAGGAACGGCACCGCACCAATGTGGTCTTCGTGTCCATGTGTGAGGACGAGGGCGACGATGTCGTCCAAGCGGTCCGCCACGTAACCGAGGTCAGGCAGGATCAGGTCTACGCCCGGCTGGTGTTCGGAGGGGAACAAGACACCGCAGTCAATCAGAAGGATCTTCCCCTTCGTTTCCAACACGGTCATGTTGCGCCCCACCTCTCCAAGCCCACCTAGGGGAACTACGCGTAACGCGTTCTTGGGGGCGGGGCCCGGTTCGGGGAGATTCTCATACAGGTTCATCATGAATACCTTTTTCTCATAGGCAAATTTCGTTAAATCTGTGGGGGATGCGGGTCTAGAGGGCCGCAAACCAGAGGTGCTCAACCAACTGGGAGACACCGGTGTCCAGGCTGCGTCGCACACCTACCGGGCGGAATCCAGCCTCTTGGAAGAACTTCACTCTGGCGGAGTCCTCACCGACTATCCACACCAGGAGGCCCGGGCCATTCTGTTCCCGGATCGTGTCGGCAACGGCTGCAAGGAGGCGCGACCCATGCCCCGCGCCCTGCGACGCACTATCAACGTCAAGCGCAATTATCTGTGTGCTGTTGGCAGGCACCTCAAACGGGAGATCCTCAGATATTGAAGTCTGCTCTGCGTGTTTTGGCGTTTCGGGGGTTATAAAGGCAGCGAATCCCACGACCTGATCCCCGTCGCGTGCAATAAGGACGCCACGTCCGGCGCCTTTTGGTTCCGCGATCGTGGCTTCCCATGTGGGTGCTATCAGATTGGGAGCCAAAGACTGCTCCATTTGGCCCCTGTGTTCTTCACCTGCCACGTGCACGACCGTTTCGACCATGGCATCCGACTGGATCTTGGCTATTTTTGCCGCGTCGTCGCGGGTCGCAACGCGCACCGCAACCTGAGATGCGGCCTGGTGGTTTTCATGGGATTCAGTCATTTGAAGTCACAATCGCTGTAGATCTTTGGGCTTCGGCCATTCTGGCCGCCATTTCTTTTACGTCTTCGGGGCCAACGGCTTCCACGCGCGCCAAGGCGTCAGATACGGAAGTCAGTTGCCCAACCATCTCCGCACGGGCCAGCCTGGACATCCGTGAACCCGTGTCTTCCAGCCCCAAGGTAACAGCGCCGCGCATCTGGCCTTTCGTCCGTTTCAGTTCGGCGTCACTGGGTCCGTGTTCGGCCAGTTTCTCCACCTCACCCCACATAACCTTCTGCACTTCTTCGAGGTTCCGGGGCGCGCATCCTGCGTACATTCCGAAGTGGCCAGCCCCGGAATAGGCACCTGCGAACGCGTATGTGGTGTAGGCAAGGCCGCGCTTTTCACGGATCTCTTGGAATAGGCGGGAGGACATTCCGCCACCAAGCAGACTCAACGTGACTCCGCTGGCGGGGGCTACGGGGTCAAGTGCAGCAATCCACGGACCGCCGACGACCGTGTGCGCCTGCTCAATGTCCCTCTTGATAAGCAACTCTTTTTCGAACGGTTCGAGGGCGCCCGTGAAGTCGTGTGCGCTGTTGTTGCGCCTTTGGGACTGCGGATTCTCCTCAAGGAGATCCGACCACGCGGAAGAACTTAGCGCCTCCAGGAGTCTGTCCGCCAGTTCCTCATGGGAGATCTTGCCGGCCGCGCTAACCACCAGGTCCGACGTGGAGTACCGGCTGCGGTATAGTTCGCGAATGGTCTGAGGCGCCAATGCCAGTACGGAAGCCGAAGTGCCGCCTATCGGACGACCGAGGTCGGAGTTGCCGTAAATCGCCCTGGAGAACGCGTCCGCCGCGACCTCTGCTGGGGAGTCTTCACTCATGGCCAACTCATCCAGAATTACGCCGCGCTCCACCTCAACATCCACGTCCGAAATCACGGAATCGGCAACCATGTCTGTGAGGACCGGGAGCAGTTGGGGAAGGTCAGAAGCGACCATGTGGGACCAGTAGTAGGTGAACTCTTTGGTTGTGGCCGCGTTGGAGTCCGCGCCGACACCGTCAAAGGCCTCCGCAATCTGGAAAGAAGTACGATTCTTGGTTCCCTTAAAAAGGAGGTGTTCTAAGAAGTGGCTAACCCCGCCCTCGCCCGGACCCTCATCACGTGAACCAACGGAAAACCACATGCCGACCGACGTGGACAACACGCCTGGCATATCCTGCGTGATCAGCCGGATTCCACCCGGAAGTAGGGAACGGCGGACCTCTAACCCGGAGTCTTCGATGGAGGAAGTGGTGCCGAACGTGTCTAGCGGCAGCGGGGTCAAAGACGCGGGGTCAACGTACTGGGGCAGTGCGGAAGATGCGGACACGGAGCCACTTTCTGGAAAGGGGAGGCGACGGACGCCCCCATTAGAGTACCGGCAAAAAAGGGGAAGCGATGGAACGTGGTTCACCCCGGCCCCGCGTCTAGCAGAACCGGGGTGAACCCTAATCAAGTTTGGCAAGCGCCAAGGGCTGGGTCAGTCTTCCTGTCCCGCACCCTCGTCAGAACGACGACGACGGCTGCGCTGACGTGGACGACGAGGGCGATCCTCATTGTCCTCCCGCCTTGCAGGCTTCGATGCCGCCGGAGCGTCCTCTTCGCCCTCAACAACCGCGTGCAATGAGAGCTTCCCGCGATCGTCGATCTCTGCCAGTTCCACATCAACCTTCTGGCCGACCTGGAGGACATCCTCCACGTTCTCCACACGCTTACCACCAACGAGGCGGCGGATCTGGGAGATGTGCAGCAGCCCATCCTTGCCCGGGGACAGGGAGATGAATGCGCCGAAGGAGGTCGTCTTCACAACCGTACCTACGAAGCGTTCCCCAACCTCAGGCATCTGCGGGTTCGCGATCTGGTTGACCATGGTGCGTGCCGCTTCTGCGGCTTCACCGGAGGACGCGCCGATGTAGACGGTGCCGTCATCCTCAATGGTGAGGTCTGCGCCGGTGTCTTCCTGGATCTGGTTGATCATCTTGCCCTTCGGGCCGATGACCTCTCCGATCTTGTCCACTGGGACCTTCACGGTGATGATCCGCGGGGCAGTCATAGCCATGTCGTCCGGGTGGTCGATCGCCTGGTTCATGACGTCCAGGATCACAAGGCGCGCGTCGCGTGCCTGACCCAGTGCGGACGTTAGAAGTTCAGAGTCGATGCCGTCCAGCTTGGTGTCCAGCTGCAGTGCGGTGATGAAGTCCGCGGTGCCGGCGACCTTGAAGTCCATGTCGCCAAAGCCGTCCTCGATCCCAAGGATGTCGGTGAGGGTAACCGAGCGGGATTCCCCGTCGACCTCTCCCGTCATCAGTCCCATCGCGATGCCCGCAACAGGTGCACGCAACGGCACACCTGCCTGCAGCATCGACAGGGTGGAAGCACACACGGAACCCATGGACGTTGAGCCATTGGAACCCAGTGCCTCAGACACCTGACGGATCGCGTAGGGGAAGTCCTCACGTGAGGGCAGTACCGGACGGAGTGCACGCTCAGCCAGGTCTCCGTGACCGATCTCCCGGCGCTTCGGGGAACCTACCCGGCCGGTCTCACCTGTGGAGAAGGGCGGGAAGTTGTACTGGTGCATGTAGCGCTTGTGCGTAGCAGGGCTCAGGTTGTCCAGCTGCTGCTCCATGCGCAGCATGGCCAGGGTCGTTACACCCAGGATCTGGGTTTCGCCGCGCTCAAAGAGTGCGGAGCCGTGAACGCGTGGCAGAACCTCAACTTCAGCGCCCAAAGAGCGGATCTCAGTCGGGGTGCGGCCGTCCATACGAACACCGTCGCGCAGGGTGCGGGTGCGGATCGTTTCCTTCTCAAGGGCGCGGAAGGCAGCCTTGAGTGCCTTTTCCGAATCCGGAAAACGCTCAGTGAGCGCGCCAAGCGCCTGGTCCTTAACTGCCTCAATGGCGTCAAGGCGGGCCAGCTTACCTTCGGTCAACAGGGCATTGGCCAGCTTGTCGCCGACCTCATCCTTCACTGCCTGGAACTCTTCATCGGTGTAATCAAAGAAGAGCGGGAAGTCCTGGGTTTCCTTGGAAACCTGGTTAGCGATCTCAATCTGTGCTTCGCAAAGAGCACGCAGGAATGGCTTCGCGGCCTCCAGGCCACCTGCCACAACCTCTTCGGTTGGCTTCTGAGCGCCGCCGGCAATCAGTTCCCACTGGTTGTCGCCGCCACCGGCCTCAACCATCATGATTGCAACGTCGGAGCTGCCGTCTTCCTTCTCAACGATGCGTCCGGAAACGACCATGTTGAACACGGACCGCTCCAGCTCTGAGTAGCGAGGGAACGCAACCCACTGGCCATCAATCAACGCAAGGCGCGTGCCTGCGATGGGGCCGGAGAACGGAAGTCCGGCAATCTGGGTGGACATCGACGCGGCGTTGATAGCCAATACGTCGTATGCGTCATCCGGGTTCACTGCCAGTACGGTTTCAACAACCTGTACCTCATTGCGCAGGCCCTTCACAAAGCCTGGGCGCAGCGGGCGGTCAATCAGGCGGCACGCAAGAATCGCTTCCGTGCCCGGGCGTCCTTCGCGACGGAAGAACGATCCGGGGATACGCCCAATGGCGTACTGGCGCTCTTCCACGTCCACGGTCAGCGGGAAGAAGTCGAACTGATCCCTGGGGTTCTTACCCGCTGTTGTAGCGGAGAGAACAACCGTTTCCTCATCCAAGTAGGCGACCGCGGATCCAGCGGCCTGGAGGGCCAGTCGGCCCGTTTCGAAACGGACGGTTCGCTTACCGAACCTGCCGTTGTCAATAATTGCTTCTGCCGTCACCACTTTGCGTGGGGACAGGGTTACTTCAGACATATTTTCCTTATCTATCTGTCTGTGCCAGCCCCGTCGCGCTCGGCCTTCGATCGAAGCCCACGGAACCTCATGCTCCGTAAGCCACTGTCGAAAACCGCCCCAAACGACAGGGACCGGCTACTCATGTTCTATTTGTGTGGTTCAACCTATCCAAGTGGATGAACCTGTATCCATGCTTTGAGTTCGCGACCTGCTCCGCGTTCTTGCGGGCATGTTGTGTCGCAAGACCCAAGCACTACTTCGGCCCGACTCCGCACTGGAACCGGGCCGAAAAGTCACTTATCGACGCAAACCAAGTCGCTCAACAAGGCTGCGGTAACGCTCCACGTCGATCCCCTCAAGGTAATCAAGGAGGTGACGGCGGCGTCCAACCATCAGCATCAAACCACGACGAGAGTTGTGGTCGTGCTTGTGTTCCTTCGCGTGCTCAGTCAGTTCCTTGATCCGCTCACTCAAAAGCGCAACCTGAACCTCAGGGGATCCAGTGTCGCCTTCGTGGGTCGCGTACTTCTTGATGATCTCTTCTTTTACTTCCTTTGAAAGCGCCATTAGCACTCCCTTCCTTCCAGTCGTTGCACGGAGCGTCGGGGCCGGAACTCCCGGGCAGACAAGCCGTGGCCGTTATACGGCGACAACAATGCTACCAGCGCACACCGAAAGCCCCGG
>CAZTTD010000003.1:5371-6431 GCA_964616925.1 uncultured Actinomyces sp. | reverse complement strand
AAAAACCGACCCGTACACCATCGCAACGGCCGACACCACCTCTGCTGCTCCCCGCGTCAATGGGGTGTCAAACAGCACGCTTCCAAGCCACCTTTGCGCCGAGGCCAGCGCCGGGTGGGAGACGGGATGCGCGGGTTGCCAGGCGGGGCTAGGCCGATCGCGCACTTCAGCAACACGGCTTTGTGATTGAGACATACGCTTTTCTATCGTGGGCACGGCTAATGTACGCGCGAAACGGGGCGGTCAGGCGGAAACCCGCGAGACCACCCCGCTTCGATCAACTGGATCAGACGGCCACGCCCTCCTTATTCTTAGGCGCCGCCTGCTTCAGACCTGTGACCAGGAAGCCTGCGACTAGCGTGCCTGCGACGATTGCAAGCAGGAAACCCCAGAACGGCTGAATCGCGAAGAAGACGAAGATGCCACCGTGGGGTGCCCTGGATCCAACGCCAAGTGCCATGGAAATCGCTCCGGTAACCGCGCCGCCAGCCATGATTGACGGAATGACGCGGAATGGATCGGCTGCTGCGAACGGAATAGCGCCCTCGGAAATAAACGCTGCACCGAGCAGCCATGCGGTCAACCCGTTCTCCCGCTCTGCCGGGGTGTAGAGCTTCGGACGGATAGCGGTGGAAAGTGCCATTGCGAGAGGCGGGACCATGCCACCAGCCATAACCGCAGCCATGATCATAAATGCAGCGTCGGTCTGTGCCGCAAGCCCGGTCGTAGCGAACAGGTAGGCAGCCTTGTTGACAGGCCCACCCATGTCGAAGCACATCATGAGACCCAAGATGACGCCCAACAGAATGGCGCCCGACCCTTCAGACATTCCGGTCAGCCAGTTCGTAAGGCCAATCATCAGGGACTCAAGTGGTCGTCCAAGGAGCATCAGCATTATGCCGCCAACAATCGCGGTGGTCAGCAGGGGGATGATGACAACAGGCATAAGACCCGCAAGCCACCGCGGCGGACGCAAGGTTGTGAACCAGTAGGCAACCAGACCCGCAAGAATACCGGTGATGAGGCCACCAATGAAGCCTGCGCCGACGAACACGGAGAT
>CAZTTD010000003.1:0-5271 GCA_964616925.1 uncultured Actinomyces sp. | reverse complement strand
CCCGCTGCAACGAACGGAATCATGTACGAAACGCCCGTCATGAGCGCCTGCTGAATCCTCTTCGGCCACGAAACCGCGGCTCCGGATGATGCGGAGGATGATTCTCCCCCGCCGCCGGCCGCCACTCTCTTGGCGTTGGGATCCTTCGATGCCGCGATGGCTTCTTGGATCATCTTGTCGCCCTCGCCCTTATTCATTGGGCGCTTCACGCTGGACTCAATGAGAGGCATGCCCGCAAACCGGTCGCGCCCTGCGACGTTGACATCGGCTGCGATGATGATTGCCCCGGCCTTAGCGATCTGCTCCGGAGTGAACGGCTCAATGCCACCGGAGCCCTGCGTCTCCACAAACAGCTCTACGCCAGCGTCCTTTGCGGCCTGCTCCAAAGCCTCGGCAGCCATGTAGGTGTGTGCGATGCCGGTCGGGCAGGACGTAATCGCAAGCAGCGTAGGCGCATCTGATGCGGCAGGTGCCGCAGCTTCTGCCGGAGCCGCATGCGCGGGCTTGGCAGGCGCACCTGCGTCAGGGTCAACGACCCCCATGATCAATGTCGACACTTCCTCCGGCGTCTCGGCTGCACGCAGGGAAGCCACGAAGTCCTTGCGAACCAAGGCCCTAGAGAGCTTGGCTAAGAGTTTCATGTGCTGGGAGCCGGACTCATCAGGAGCCGCAATCCCAATCACAAGATCCGCCGGTCCGTCCTTCGCTCCGAAGTCGACCGGCTTCGCCAAGCGTATGAAGCCCAAAGAAGCAACTTTCACAGCATCAGTCCGACAGTGAGGTATAGCGATGCCACCGGGCATACCGGTCGGGAACTGTGCTTCCCGCGCCTCCATGGCAGCCTGTAGCCCTGCTTCCTCCGCGCGACCAGTCGATGCGACCAGCTCCGCCATCTTGGCGATCACCGCATGTTTGTCGCCGTCGACTGTTACGTCTAGGCGCACTAGGTCAGGGGTAATCAGTTGATCACTCATTTCCGTTTCCTTTTGCTCGAACGACCTGTATCAGATCGCGATTACAACATCTTTGTTGGGGGATACCTGAGAAGGCATAGGGATTGTGGTGCCAGGAAGTCCGACGGCAGCCGAGCCGTACGCGACCGCGTACGCTAGGCGTTCTATAGGCCCCAGGCCTTTCGCACGCGCAATCAGGAATCCCGCGGTTGCGGAGTCACCTGCCCCAACCGTTGAGATGACCTTTGCAGGGGGCGAGGGCGAGAACCAGACGTTCCCCTCCGCAGCCAACACCGCGCCTGCACCGCCAAGCGTTACAAGCACATCCCCCACACCTTGGTCATGAAGGTCCGCGGCAGCGTCGCGGACTGCAGCAAGGTCTCCCCGCTCTGCGCACCGTTCCAGCTCTATGCCGTCACGGCCCGTCAACTGCCCCAACTCCAAGCCATTCGGCTTCAAGAAATCAGGGGCTGCGTCGGCCAGGTTCTTCCCCAACGCCACTAAGGAATCGTCAGAAGTATCGACCCCCACCCAGGCACCCAGAGGACGCAGACGGCGGATCAATCGCGCGTACTCATCCTGCGGGAATCCTGGAGCCAAAGACCCAGACAGCATCACCGTGTCGCCGTCACTGACGGCCTCAGCCAGTGCGTCTTCCACTGCTGCCACCTCTTCGGGTGAGAGCGTGGACCCCGGTTCGTTAATCTTGGTTGTCTCACCGTCGCCAAGAACCGTAATGTTCGTGCGGACGGCTCCTGCGACCGGAACCGCCAAGAACGGCAAATCATCCGCACGCAGATACGGAAGCAACGGGTCGTCGCTGCCCGCGGGAAGAACCGCGAGCGCGTCAAGGCCGGCGCGCGCCACCCCCAAGGCAACGTTGATCCCCTTGCCACCCGGTTGGGTGACATCGGAGATGATCCTGTGAACACCCCCTGGAACAAGCTCAGCACCCACATCAACTGAACGGTCAAGTGAGGGATTTGCGGTAAGAGTGATTATCATCGGCGGACCACCCCGTCCATCATCAGCGCATTAGTACGCCCCAACTTTACACCAGCCCTGAGACTCAGACCACAGAATGGACAAGATTGCCACCCCTGAGACCTAGGACACTAACTGGTTACTACCCTTACGATTCGCTGGTGGAGACACCCTGTGCCGCCTGCATCCCAGCCGTCACCTCTGATGGATCGATGCGCGTGGCGTAGCGGGCACCCAGCGTTGCAGCGGTTGCGCGCAAGTCCTTGTCCATCTGGTTTAGAAGGCCATCCAGGGAGTCAAACACCATCATCGGGCGGATACGCTTCACGAACACGACCGTAACGACCTCGTCATAAAGGTCAAGGTCGGAGCGCCCCAACACATGCGCTTCCACCGTCCGCTTCTGACCCGCGAACTGGGGGTTTGTGCCAACCGAGATGGCGGACGGGAGGAACTCTTGGCTGGCTGCCCCGCCCGGAACGTCCCGAACCAGCCACCCCGCGTAGACCCCATCGGCGGGTACTAACTGCCCCTCAACTGCGACGTTGGCGGTAGGGAACCCCATCTGGCGCCCTCGTTTAGCACCGTGCTCCACCAGACCACTGACGCGCGGGAAACGGCCAAGGACGCGACTGGCTTCCTCCACGTCGCCCTCGGCCAACAGCTCCCTCACCCACGATGAAGACCACCTGCGTCCATTTGGCGCTTCGATGTCGGTAACCATGGAGACGTCGAAGCCGAATCTGCGCCCCAATTCGCGCAAAGTGTCAATATCTCCGCTGTTGGCGCGGCCAAAGCGAAAGTCTTCACCCACCACGACCTCGACCGCGCCCAAACGGTCGACCAGGTAACGTTCCACAAAATCTTCGGGACTGAGCATGTAGAGCTCAGGACCATAGTTCACCACCATCGCGGCATCCAATCCGGTGGTGGCCATGGAGTCCAGCCGCTCTTCCAGCGGCGTGATCAGTGGTGTAGGAACGTCCGGTCTGTGGACAGAACGCGGATGGGGGTCAAAAGTGAGAGCCACGGACTCACAGCCGCGCCGCCCCGCACGCTCCACACACGTGCCAACCACGCGGGTATGCCCCTGGTGCATGCCATCGAAGTTGCCCACGGTGACGACGCTTTTCTGATTACCCGGCACCTCATGAAGGTTGCGCCAAATCTGCACTTCTACTCCCAAGACAGCATGATGCGGGGGCGGTCCAGCCTCCCCCGCACACGCATCGATTTAGTTCTCTGCCCGAAGTCCTAAGTTGATACGGCCTTCGTCGTCAACGGGCTGTCCTTCCCGGCCCTTGCCCCCACCACAGCCGCACCCACCGCAGCCGCAACCGCCGGATTTCCGTTCCTGTTCGTTCGCCATTTGCGTCAACCCTTCATCTTCTCTTAGCCACCACTCCCCAAATTGCTGATCGCTCATTTCGATCCCTCCGGGAAAACCGTCACCGTCTTGACTCTAAGCGTAGCGCCCTCTTCAACCCGCACCAGGCCCAGCACCTGATCTGGACGCTCCGGGGTCCACACCGCGTGGATGTCGGCAAACTTCGGGTTCGCGCGATCATTGCGTTTCAGTTCGAGGACGTCTTTCGCGTGCGGCGCCTGACCGTGGGCGAAACGAGCAGCGCTCTCCCCAGTAATGGTCAAACTGGAAAACAAGGTCCTGCACGCCTCCGCCATGCCCATCAGAGGCACCGGACCTCCCGCTTCCGCGAGCACGGTCAGCGATTCCAAGGTGCTTGCCTGATCAACTGACCATGCCCCCGTAGTTGTCCGGCGCAGAGCGGTTAGGTGTCCGCCAACTCCAAGATCACGCCCGATGTCCCGCGCGAGCGCACGGATGTACGTTCCCGAAGAGCACTCCACCGCCACGTCCACATCCACCATCAGACCTTCCGGGGTGTGGACTGCGCGTGGTTCCCGAACGACCTCGAAACGAAAAATAGTGACAGGGCGAGCGGCCAGTTCCACATCCTTTCCCTCCCGCGCCAGCGCGTATGCGCGCTTCCCGTCGACTTTGATAGCGCTGACAGTCGTGGGCACCTGGAGGATGTCGCCGCGGTAGTTGGGAAGGAGGGTGTCGAGGGCGTTGGCTACGACGGCTTCAACGTGAGTGTCCGCGTGCGTCCCCGCGCTAGTGTCCGCTCGCGTTCCGTCGTGAGTTCCCGCGTGCGTGTCCACGTGCGCGTTTTCGTTCGCTCCTTCGACGCCTTCGGTCCGCGCACCCGCACCGGTAGTCGCATGCGAGCGCTGTGTCAGTCCTGACACGCCCAGCGTGGCAACGGTTTCACCCTCTGCATCGTCCGTGGTGGTGGTCATCCCGAGGCGCATGGTTGCCAAATACGTCTTCGGCAGGCCTGTTACGTATTGGAGAAGTTTCGTTCCGCCGTTGACACCAAGGACAAGGAGTCCGGTGGCCATCGGGTCGAGTGTACCGCCGTGGCCCACCCGCCTAGTCGCCGCTAGCCGGCGTGCCCTTGAGACCACGTCATGGCTGGTCAACCCCTGAGGTTTGTCAACCAGAATCAGGCCGGAACCCGCAGGCGTGACATCCAAGCGTTGGCGCCCGCGCGGCTTTCTGGGCGCGTGGCTCATGAGCGCCCTTCTGCGTCCTCGTCCTCCTCCACAATCTCCTCCAGAACCTCGGCGTCAACTAGGACTTCGTCCGCTTCTTCGTCCGCGTCCGCAACGTCCTCGTCCTCGTCATCAGACTCCTCTTCGTCCAGACCGTCTTCGGCCAAATCTTCCTCAGCCGCTTCTTCGTCCTCAACGGCCTCCTCATCTTCAGCCGCTTCTTCGTCCTCGTCCGCGACTTCCTCAACGTCCATGGCATACGGGGACTCCCCTCCCGCGTACTCCTTGCCCTTGGCTTCCGCTGCGATCTGGGCGTCACGCGCGAGCGCTGCCCGCAACGCGTCTTCAATGGAAGCGGCGGCCTCTGGCAGTGCGTCCTGCTGGAAAGCAATTGTGGGTGTCAGGCGCAACCCCAAGGCTGCGCCAACCTCTGAACGGATCAACCCTTTCGCGGATTGTAGGGCGCGGGCACTTTTTTTCTGCTCTTGCTCGTCCCCCATCGCGGTGTAGAAAATGGTCGCATGCTGGAGATCCCCAGTTACGCGGACGTCAGTCACGGTAACGAAACCCAGCCGTGGGTCTTTGACCTTGCGCTCAAGGGTGTTCGCAACGGATTCGCGGATTCGTTCCGCAATGCGGCGTTGACGGCCTGCATCAGCCATGGTGGGTTCCTTTCGGAGAGTGTCCTATCGGCCCATTATCGCCCATCGGCGCAGAGGCGGCGCGCAGGGGTGGTGGAACTACGCGGGTGGTGGAA
>CAZTTD010000002.1:0-66579 GCA_964616925.1 uncultured Actinomyces sp. | reverse complement strand
CACAGCACTCCTGCGAGTAAACGACCTCGGGATCGACGCCCGCAAGCCCCTAACCCGCACACAGATCACCACCGTCACCACCTGGCGCACCCGCAAAGAAGAAATAGCCCAAAGCGTTGCACGCACTGAAGCAATCAGGCTAGCCCGCAGAATCGTGAACCTAGATCAAGACCTCAAAACCAACGAAACCCAACTCACCGAACTCATCAAAGCCAGCCCCGCAGCACCACTACTCCAAGAAACAGGATTCGGGCCCGTCTCAACAGCAATCTGCTTCGCCGCCTGGTCCCACCACGGCAGAGTACACTCCCAAGCAGCCTACGCATCCCTAGCAGGAGTAAGCCCCATCCCAGCCTCATCAGGGAACACAGTACGCCACCGACTCAACCGCGGCGGCGACCGAAAACTCAACAAAGCCCTCCACATGGTCGCGATAACCCGAATGACACACGACCCCGAAACCAAAGCCTACGTCGAGAAACGACGAGCCCAAGGACGCACCACCAAAGAAATCAGACGCACCCTCAAACGCTACCTCGCACGCAAAGTCTACCGAATCCTCAACAACCAAAACCCATCACAAAACAGCGCTTGACAAACATAGAAGAATCGTTGTGTCACGTATCGAACGATGTTCCCGGGCACAACGTTCGACGGTGGGCACATCGTTGCAAAATGGGCACATCGTTGCAAGTTGAGCACAACGTTCGACGGTGGGCACATCGATTAGCCGAACGGCCGAACTATGTCTTGGGAGACGCTTCGGGTCAACTGAACACAGCTTGGATCGATCGGACGCACTGTGGGTGTACGCAAAACGCGTGTTGAACCAACCCAACTTGGGTCCAACCAACACAATGCACGCTGGACCCACCCCAACGCGTAACCAAAAGGGCACGAACCAAAGGAGAAAGCGGAAACCACCCCGACCGCCGTCCAGACGAGTCGCGACCCTAACAACACCGACGATCCACAACCCACTTGGTGAAGCGCCGCTAAATAACATAGAAAGAGGGCCCCGGAACCGATTAGGTCCGAGGCCCTCTTGTTTACCTTCTAAAACGGTCGCCCCAGAACGTCCGCCCTAGAACGTCCTAGAACGCAGGGATAACCGCCCCGTCGCTCCATGTCTCTTCGATGAACGCCTTCACTTCGTCGCTGTGCAGGAGTTCTTCCAGCTTCAGGATTGCCTCCTCATTTGCGGCACCGTTCGGCCACACCAGGACGTTCACGTACGGGTTTCCTTCGGGGTTCTCCAGTACGAGGGCGTCCTGAGCGGGTGAAAGCCCGCCCTCCAGCGCAAAGTTACCGTTGATCACGGCAATGTCGACGTCCTGCAGGTTGCGGACCAGAGAGGGTCCCTCCACCTCGATCAGGGTGATTCCATTCAGCGGGGTCACCGTGGTCACGTTGACGGCACCATCCTTCGGGAGCTCCACGAAGCCGTTTGCGGCCAGCAGCTCAAGTGCGCGCCCCTGGTTTGAGGGGTCGTTGATGACGCCAACCTTTGCACCCTCCGGGACATCGGCAAGGTCCGTGATCTTCTCAGAGTAGATGCCAAGGGGTTCCAGGTGGATTCCGGTGCCGGGCACGAAGTCGTAGCCTGCTTCGGCCTTCTGGTCATCCAGGTAGGGGACGGTCTGGAAGAAGTTGGCATCCAGTTCACCGGATTCCAAGTTCTTGTTGGGCAGGATGTAGTCGGAGAACTCAACGATCTCCAGCTGCAGCCCGGCCTCTTCCGCCAGATTGTCGTTTACGTAGGCAAGGATTTTGCCGTGCGGGCTGGGGGAAGCGCCAATGGTGAGGACCTGGACGTCGGAGTTTTCCGCCTCCGCTGTGGCCTCATCATTGATTTCTGCTTCCGTGGACTGCTTGTCGCCGGCGCCTGATGAGCAGCCTGCCAGTACGAGGGCGGCTGCCGCACCGATAGCGGCAAAGTTACGAATAGAACGCATGGGATTTCCTCCATTTGTTTTGCTTTCCCGGTGTGCCAGGAAAGCGGGTTTTGCCCGGATGTGGGCATTCAGTTGGGTATCGGGTTCGCCCGGATTATCCGGGAACGAAAGATTGGGACAATTGTGCCGAGTACATGTTTTGGAAGTAACTCCGGCTGGCGGCGCCTCAGCGGTGATCCACCAACCGGCTAATCATGTCGCCCACCATTTGGATCAGTTGCACAATAACGATGATCGCAATCACCGTAAGGATCATCACATCATCCTGCCATTGGTTGTAGCCGTAGTTGATTGCAAGCGCGCCAAGTCCACCACCGCCAACGGCCCCCGCCATCGCGGAGTATCCGATCAACGTGATGAGCAGGACGGTCACCGATTGGACTAGGGACGGAAGTGCCTCCCGTGTCTGCACGGTCCACTCAATCGTCGTGTTGGAGGCGCCCATCATCTGGGCTGCCTCAATCTTTCCAGGACTGACCGCGTTCACGTTTGTTTCCACTAAACGCGCGAAGAACGGAACCGCGCCAATCACCAGTGGCACAACGGTGGCTTTCCATCCGAGGGCGGTGCCAACCACAAGACGCGTGAACGGGAAGAGGGCAATCAGCAAAATCATGAAGGGGAAGGAACGCACCACGTTCACGACAACGCCAACCACCTGGTTCAAGGCCGGTCGTGGCTTCAGACCCTGACGGGAGCTGGACGCCAGCAGCAATCCAAGGGGCAGACCCAACGCAACCGTTAGGACGCCCGACCAGCCGACCATCAGCAAGGTCTCCCAAACCGCGGGCCAAAACTTCTGCTGAATGGCGGGGTTGTCCCCCCACCTGGGGCCACCGGGGGCTGCGACAAGCAGGTTCACAAATGCGCCCATCACACCCACTCCCTTACAAGGATGGCATTTCGTTCCAACTGCCCGCGAATTGCCCGAGCATGGTATTTCGGCACCGTGATCGCAAGTCGTCCCACCTGGATCTGCCCTATCGATTCAAAACGACCGGCAGCAACATCTGCCCCTAGGGAGGCGACCAGGTTCAACACTGTCGCTCCCGTGGGCACGCCCGGATGCGACGTGAAGGATATGTCTAAGAGGGCGCTACCCGCAGGTATCTCAACCCCATCAATGTTGGGTCGCGGAACCAGGTCCTCTGACAGCGCGGAGTCTGGAGTTTGTAGGACCTCTTCAATGGGGCCGGATTCCACCACCCGACCGTGCTGCAGCAAAGTCACGGAGTCGCAGTAGTCACGGACCACTTCCATCTCATGGGTGATGATCACGACCGTCACGCCAGATTCATCCCGGAGCTTCTGCAGCAGACTCATGACCTGCTTTGTGGAGTTCGCGTCGAGGGCGGAGGTGGGCTCATCACACAGCAGCACCGGCGGGTTGGTCGCCATGCCGCGTGCAATCCCGACACGCTGTTGCTGCCCGCCTGACAACTGGGCGGGGTAGGACTTACCGCGGTCCCCCAAGCCGACCACGGTCAGCAGGTCCTGCACACGCTGCGCGGCTTCCTTCTTATCGGCACCTGCCAGTTTCAGAGGGAACGCAACGTTGGCCGCCGCGGTACGTGAATCAAGGAGGTTCGGCGCTTGGAAAACCATGCCGATGTTGCGCCTTGCAGAACGCAATGCTGACCCGTCCAACGCGGTCATGTCGATCCCGTTGACAACGATTTTGCCCGAGGTCGGCCGCTCCAACGCCGTCAAACACCGAATCAGCGTGGACTTACCCGCGCCTGACTGCCCCACTATTCCGTGGATGGCACCCGCTGGAATAGAAAGGTTTACGTCATCCAGGGCAACCACGGGTGTGGCGCCAGGTATGTCGTAGACCTTCGCTACGTCCACTAGTTCAATCAACTTTCCTCCATCGGTCCTGGCCGTAGCACCTTGCGTTTGCTGGTTGCTGCAGCTTCACGGAGCCAGGTCTCTCAGCTGCTCTAGATGGTTTCTCCGATGATAATAGATGTAGTAGATGCCTACACGCCAAAACCGGGCGTCCGTAGTGTGGACAAGCTGGGGTTTCGTGACGCACGACGCCCTCGAAACGAAGAATTGGAGGCCCTCATGGGTGCCGGACGATACGCACCCTCCCCCACCGGGGATCTCCACGTCGGCAACCTGCGCACGGCCCTTTTGGCGTGGGCAGCGGCCCGCTCAACCGGCCGCGACTTCTACCTACGCCTTGAAGACTTAGACCGGGGCCGCGCAAGGGACCCTTCGGGGCAGATCAGCGACCTCGAAGAAATCGGAATCGACTGGGACGGTGAAATCGTCACCCAGAGTGAGCGTCTGGAACTCTACGACGCCGCCCTGGATGAACTCCGTCACAAGGGGCTGGTATTTGAGTGTTACTGCTCCCGCAAGGACATTCGGGAGGCCGCTTCCGCCGCCCATTCCCCGCCGGGCCGTTACCCGGGGACGTGCGCGCACTTGAGTGATGCGGAACGAGGGCGGAGGAGGGAAGAGATGGCCTCACGCGGGTTGAAGCCCGCGTTGCGACTTGCGCCCTCGATCCCCCAGTGGACCGTAGAAGACATGTATTCCGGGCCATACACGGGACCGGTCGACTCCGTTGTCCTAAAAAGAGGGGACGGGGAACACGCGTACAACCTGGCTGTGGTGGTGGACGACGTAGCCATGGGTGTGGACCAGATCGTCCGCGGAGATGACCTGTTGGCGTCCGCGCCCGTCCACTCTTATTTGACGGCTCAACTGGGCTGTTCGGAGCCCACGTATGGACATGTTCCGCTTGTATTGGGACCCACGGGCTCCCGCCTTGCCAAGAGGGACGGCGCGGTCACGTTGAAGCAGCTCCGCGAACTTGGCGTTACCACAGGTGATGTCGTGAGTATGATCTCAGCTTCGCTGGGGGAGCCCGCGCCCAGAACCGCGCGGGAGTTCTTAGATGTCTTCCCGCAGCTGAAACGCCCTTTCACCAGCTGGACATTTATGTACTAGAACTTGTACCGTGAAGTTGTCGAACGTGTGTGATGCGTGTGCACTAATGAGCAAAAGGACACTGTCCGCACCGTTTTCTTTTGATGATAGTTAATGTTTAGTTAGGTTCGATAACTACGGTGGGGTTTCCTGCCGCGACTAAACATGAAGGAGGCAACTGTGGGCCGTCCCAGAATGTACGACGAAGCGCTTCGTGAGCGCCTGATTGAGGAAGCACGATCGATGCTGTCCAAGGATGGCTACCACGGCGTGTCTTTGCGCGTGCTGACGAAGAATGTCGGTACATCCACGAATGCGGTCTACACGCTGTTTGGATCCAAGGAAGCTCTGATGGCCGAAGGTGTCGTTAGGGACCTGGATGACAAGATGGCGTCGCATCCGCTAAATGATGCCGCTGATGCGCGCACTAACCTGTTTGAATTTGCACGGGCATACCGCTCACACGCGGTTGCTGACCCGCGCACCTTCCACGGAACATTCGAAGCCATGGAAGAAGCGCGCAGGCCCGGATCGCTTACCGACCGGATCAACCCGGAGGTAAAGAACATCTCCGCGAAGATCTATCAGCCGCTCATAGCACTTTGTGAACAAATCGCAGAGGATTTCCCCGGCTCCAATCTGGACCCGGCGAACATGGCGACGGCACTGTGGGCTGTAATCCACGGCTTCATTGCCTTGGAGATCGCCGGGGCGCTCCCCCTGGAGTCAGAGGAAGCGGAAGAGCTGTTCAATGAGAGCCTAGAGTCTCTGTACCTTGGGTGGACCCTGGTGCGAACTCCAGACATTGAAGAGGGCGTGCGTGCCGTGTTGGATCGGCAGGCTGCGCAAGAACAGGGCGAAGACTAGACATTGCCGTTTGGGTAGTTTTCCAGGCGGGCAGCGATTGAGAAATGCCGGTGACCACTTCAAAGTGGACACCGGCATTCTTCAATTGGTTGCGGGTTACCCCTTTACAGACCCCGCCGTTAGACCACGGACAAAGTATCTTTGCAAAGAGAAGAACACTGTCAGCGGAACAATCATGGAGATGAAGGCACCGGCCGTAAGCAGATGCCAGTCTTGACCACGGGAGCCGGCCAGTGACTGCAGCCGCGCCGTAAGCGGAGCCGTCAGCGCCTGACCACCGGAGAAGGTTAGACCAACCAACAGGTCGTTCCACACCCACAGGAACTGGAAGATCGCGAAAGATGCAATCGCTGGAACCATGAGCGGTAGAACAATCCGCGTGAACGTGGTTACGTTGCCGGCGCCGTCAACCTCCGCTGCCTCAATCAACTCATGGGGGATCTCCGCCATGAAATTGTGGAGCAGGAAGATTGCCAGTGGCAGCGCGAACGCTGTGTGCGCGACCCAAATAGACATGAATGGGAAGTCGCGCCCAAATGCAGAGCTGAAGATCCGGAGCAACGGGATCAGAGCCATCTGGAGAGGGACAATCTGCATCGCGAAAACGACGATGAAAACCCAGTCCCGCCCTCGCCACTTCATAAATGAGAAGGCGTAGGCGGCCATTGTTGCAATGGCCAACGGCGCGATGGTCGCAGGTACGGTGATCACCAGAGAGTTGATGAAGTAGTTCACCAGGTTCCCTTGCGAGGACGAACCAAACAGCACCTGCTGGTAGTTAGAAAGGGTCACGGAGGGGTTCGCGAAGAACGTCCACCACCCCGTCGACTTGATTTCAGCCTCTGGGCGGAATGACGTGACCAGAAGCCCCAGGGTGGGGACGGTCCAGAAGATCGCAATCAGCACCGCCACCAGGGACGCGAAGCGGTTGCTCAGCGACTTCTTGGCAAGGGTCACAGCGCCAACGTGCTCTTTTTTGGAGGACTTCTTCTGCTTGCCCGCTACGTCGTCGGGCATCACTTCTGAGATGGTACTCATCCGCGGACCTCCTTATTCTTCAGCATCTGGCGAATGTTGAACACCACGATGGGGATGACGAGGACGAAGATGATGACCGCCGTCGACGAACCCAAGCCGGCGTTGCCGAATGTAAATGATTGGTCGTACATCTGGTTTGCCAGAACCTGTGTTTGGAACTTTGCACCCGTCATTGTCTGCGTGATGTCGAAGACCTTCAGGGTCGCAATGGTAATGGTTGTGTAAACAACAACAAGGGTCGGGCGAATCGTAGGAACCGTTATCTTGGAGAACATCTGCCAAGCATTGGTGCCATCCAGTTTCGCTGCTTCAATGAGTTCCATTGGGATCCCCTTGATCGCTGCAGAAATCAGCACCATCGCGAAACCTGCTTGGACCCAGATCAGAACAACGATCAGGAAGAGAGTGTTGAGCGGGCTATCTTGCAGGAACCGCACCGGCTCCCCACCAAACCCGACGATTATGGCGTTTAGAAGACCTCTCTGAGTCTGTCCTGCGCCGCGGAAGTCGTACATGAAGCGCCAAATGATGCCTGCACCCACGAACGATATAGCCATGGGCATGAACAAAAGAGACTTCATGCCCTTCTCAAATTTCTTTCCATCAATCAGCAACGCATACAGCAGGCCGACCCCGATCGAAACGATCGGGACTAGCAGCACCCAGATCGCTGTATTGATGAAGGCGCGCTGCGAATCAGCATTCGTGAACAACCACAAATAGTTGTCGATACCGACAAAGTTGTTCGAGTTGCGGTCAAAGAAAGAGTTATAGGTAGTCAGCACTGCCGGCCATATGAGCGCCATAGTAAGGAGCGCGAACGCGGGAAGCACGAAGACTATGACCGACGCCGTGTTCCTTCCCTTACCTTTGAGGCGGTCCGCCAAAGAGGCAAGGACCAGCAGGAAAGCGATGATTAAAGCAATTGCGATCAGTGCCAGGACCATCTGGCCGATCTTGGTGTGTAGTAGCCAGTTCACTGTGTTTTCCTAAGCTTGTGAGGCGCAGGGCCGCTAGGCCCTGCGCCTCGCTCTAGTTACTTACCTTGTCAGTGTCAGCTGGTCGGCCAGGAATCCTGGATGTTTGTCAGCATCGTCTCCGTGTCAATCTGACCGTCGATCCACTGGGTCGTAGCGGTCCAGAACGAACCGGCGCCAACCTCAGAAGGCATCATGTCGGAGCCGTCGAAGCGAGCCACAGAGTTCGGATCCTGCAACAGTTCAATCGCAAGGCGAAGGATGTCAGACGATGCCAGTGCCGGATCCACGAACTTGTTCGCGGAGGTCACGCCACCCAGCTCAACGCGGGTGTTGGCGAACGTTCCGGAAGCCATGTAGGCCTGAACTGCCTCAGCCTCTGGGCTGTCGGCGAAGCGTGCCACGAACTCACCAGCAACGAGCAGCGGGTGCTCATCAGTGGTCTCTGCTGGCAGGTAGAACGCGAATACGTCTCCGTCTGGTGCAACGGTCGTGCCTTCTGGCCACTGTGCTTCGTAGAAGGAAGCCATGCGGTACATGTAGCACTGGTTGTCCAGGATGGGCAGCCCGCCGTCGTTGAACGAGGTCGTTGCGATGGAGCGGGAGTCACCGATACCACCGTTGACGTAGTCGTTGTTGAGCAGGATGTCACCAACTCCGTTAGCGGACTCCAGGATCACGGGATCGTTGAACGGAATCTCGTGGCTAACCCACTTGTCGTAGTCGTCCGGCCCTGCGATGCGGAGCACGTAGTCTTCGATCCAGTCGGTTGCCGGCCATCCCGTAGCTCCACCGGACTCAATGCCTGCACACCATGGCTTAGTGTTACCTTCGCCTGCTGTGTCCTCAGCAATCTGGGCGGTCAACGCCATCATTTCGTCCAGGGTTTCTGGAATCTCATAGCCGTGCTCAGCGAATGCGGACGGTGAGTACCACACGAAGGACTTCACGGAAGCAAGCATCGGTGCGGCGTAGAACTTGCCGTCAACGCTGCCGTATTCCTTCCATTCTGGTGACCAACCCTCATCAACCAGCTTGTTGACTTCTTCGTTAGCTTCCTTGACTTCGCCCGTGTCAACCATGCGCTTCAAAAGGCCCGGCTGCGGGATGATTGCCAAGTCGGGAGCGTTGTTGCCCTCAACCTGAACAACAAGCTGCTGCTCAAACTCACCAACACCGTTGTGCTGGACATCGATACCCGTGCACTCAGTGAACTTGTCGAACGTTGCCTGTAGATCGTCTGCCTCTGAGTCACGGATTGAGGAGAACAGAGTCACTGACGTCCCGGGGAAGCTGCCGTACTGCTCAAAATCTTCACAGCCTTCGGCAGCGGCCGCGTCGCCGTCTCCGCTTTCTTTGTCCTTCGAGGAGTCTCCCCCGATTTCTCCGCCGCCACTGCCACACGCAGAGAGGATGAGGGCGGTAGCCGCCGCTGCACCCGCAATGCCGGCAAAGCGCTTCTTACTTACTTTCATATTTCCTCCGTACAACTATGTCGGAATGACACCTGTGAACAACCCCATACGTATGGGCGCGCTCCCAAGTACACCAAATGTGACCGATAACTGCAAGCAAACATGACCGATTATTGGTTACGAAATGGCAACCTTTTGGTTTCGCGGACGTTTTCGGGCCCCAAAAGACAATCTTTGCGTGCCGCGCAGTGTTCAACGCGCCATTGTCGTGTTGGTTCCTTTAGAGCCGACTTGGCACGCTTAAACCCACTTTGACGTCGCCAAATCCGACCAAGTACCCTCAAGTCCTGCCCGGCGTCCCCATAATTTCGACTTGGTACGCCTAAATCCACCCTAACAGTGAGTTGATTCGCCAACATCTGTCTCAAGTTAGTCGTTGCCATACCTGAAGTGGCGCAAACCACAAAACTCCGATGGGCACTGCCGCCGGAGCGCCTTTTCGGGCGCAGACATCTCCGAGGTGGTTTTGAGAGGACAGTTTGAGAGGACCCAAACTATCCACACCCAAACTATCGAAGGTTGTGGCCAAGTACCGAAGGTTGTGCCCGGGAACAAGTTTCGATAGTTAGCCACAACCTTCGATAGTCCATGCCGCACTAGGACGAACTCCTTTTTCGGCTGCTCCGGCCGAAGCCCTTCGGCGCTCGCCCCCGACCGTTTCCTCTTCGTTCCGGGCACGGAGTTCCTGTTGGTCCTGTTTGTTGTGGTCCCTGTCTGTTGCGGATGAGCCTGCTTGTTGTTTCAAAACAGTGCTTGTTTTCCTGGATGTTGTTTGTTTTCCTGCTTGTCGCACCGTCGCCGCCCATTGTTTTCCTGGATGTTGTGAGTTTTCCTGTTTGCTGCAGCGCAGCACTTGCTTGGCACCCCGGACTCTGCTGCGAAGAGACCGTGAGAAGCCGTCACCGGCCCGTTTTGGTTTGTCTTGGCCCGTTTTGGTTTGTTTCGGCTTGTTTCAGGGCTGCGACCGGCCTAGATTGACCCCTGTGAGGCTTAGATCGCCGTTATCGTCCTGGATCGTCGCTATGGCTATGCAAGAACGGCGATCTTAAGCGATAACGGCGATCTAACATTTGAGGCCTCGCTACAGGGGGTGGAAAGGACATCCACTGGCACCTGCGACAGCCCTAGACAGATCACTGACGCACACCAGATTCACCCACTAGAGCCCATTCCATGACAGAAGAGCTGCGACAGGAGAACCATCTCAGAAGAGCCAGCTCAGAAAAGCCACTTCAGAAGCACCGTTTAAAGTGCTGGCGGGCGCCCTCGCCAAAAACAGCGAGGACGCCCGACTTTTGCGGTGCAAGTGGTGCCGCATTACAGCTGGCGCAAGCCCGCGGCGGGAGGTTCCGAGCGGTTGCCGTGCCCGAAGGTTCCGGGCGGCTGCAGTGCCCGAAGGTTCCGAGCGGCTGCAATACCGGGGGGCTACCGGGCCTCCTTATCTCCAATCAGGACCTTGTAGAGCCACCCCTGTGCAATGAGCACAACCGGGATTGCGAACAAGACACCGAAACCGAAGAACAGTGACCCGACCGAGTTTGCGATAAACGCAGCCAAGAAAAACACGACGACGGTCGCAATGTTGTTCCAAACCAGCTTTAGCGACGTTTGGATCGCAAGCCACGGAGCGTAATCCTTATCAACGATCAACCAGTTGGTGAAGACGGTGAACATGGCGACTACCACGGGACCGACAAACGTGAAGCTCAGAAGGCCGCCCGCCAAACCGATGATCAGCCAAGCCAGCAGAATCTTCCCAACGTGGTCAAACCGGAAGAACGTACCAAACTGGACCGGTTCATCGTGCATGATCCGCAGGACACCGCGTAAGAAGTTCGCCTGAGCGAATGCGGGATACATGATGGCTGCGGCAGTGCCGATAAGGAATATCAGGAAGAACAGCGGCATGGAGTTTTGACGTCCCGCAACGCCAGACAATGCGAATACCACAAGCACGATGGCTGCCAGGATCCCCATGTATGCCAAGGCCGCCAAGACAAGCACGCCCATGTGCTGACGGAACTTCATCCACGCATAGTTGAACCCAGTGGTGATGCTGACGTGATCGACCGGCACGACCTCGATCTCTTCCACAACGGCAACGGTTACCGGCGTGGGCTGCGGGTATTCTCCCTGCCCGTACGCGCCGGGGTACGGAGCCTGCTGTTGCCCGGATGGCATTCCCGGATGCTGCTGCGCACCACCAGGGTGGCCGTACGGCTGGTATGGCTGAACCGGCTGCGGCGCCCCTTGCGGCATATGGGCCCCCGCTGGCTGAGACCCGGGAGTGTGGCCGACCTGCCCGTGCGGCGCAGGGGCGTAACCGGACTGCGCGGCCGCCTGAACCTGAGCACGGGATTGAGGTGCCGGCGGCATCCCCGACTGCGCGGGCGGCATATTTGGCGGAGGCGCGTAAGACAGTGGCTGTGTCGGCGCCGAATGCACGGGTTGCGGCGCCGGTGGCAGCCCACCGGGGGTTTGCTGAGAGGTGGAAGGCGGAGGGGGAGGCGGCGGCATCTTCCGGGTTTCTTGTCCCTGGTTGCGCAGCGCGTCCTCACCGCCGCTTGGCTGGGGGTCTTGGGGTGACATTCCTTCGGATCTCCGTTTCTCAAACTTCTTCGTTCGCGGCGAAAACACCACACATCTGCTCTCGGTTCGCCGGAGCTGATGCTTCGACGATACCAGCGCACATGCCCCAATCTGTGCGGAAAAGACAAAGTCCCCGCCGGTGGGTCTCACCAGCAGGGACATTGGCGCGCCCGAAGGGACTCGAACCCCCAACCTTCTGATCCGTAGTCAGATGCTCTATCCATTGAGCCACGGGCGCCTTTTTGCTACGAGTTGAGTATAGATACCCCTCCACCCGCTATACAACTTATCGGAGGGAGAGCCCTTTCACACCCGCAACCATGACTCCACGTCTGCCAATCCCCAAACGTCACGTTTTGTGAAAAGGTATGTTCGAGGGCGAAGAGCCCCAGAACGGAGACCAACCATGTCCGAACTTCGCGAGCCCACCGCTATTTTGCTCGACATCGACGGAACTGTAGTCAACTACAACCTGCAGATTCCGGACTCGGCGAAGGAAGCAATTGCGCAAGCACGCGCCCACGGGCACGAAATCTACCTGTGCACCGGCCGCGCCAAAGCGGAGATTTACGACTTCCTATGGGACCTGGGAATCGATGGCCTGATCCTGGGGAACGGCTCCTATGTAGAGCATGACGGAGAGGTTGTCCACCGCCAGGTCATGGACCAAGAAACGGTGGAGCGCGCAATCGAATGGCTTGAATCAGAAGGTTTTGCATTCTACCTAGAGTGCAACTCCGGACTTTTCGCCAGTGACGACCTTGCCGACAAGACCGTCTTGGCCGTTGGTGCCGACAACGCGAACATCCGCGAAGTCTGGGATGAGGCGATGGCAGGCGCCGTGTACGACACCACGCGCGGACACGACGACGTCAATAAGATCAGCTTCCCCATGCATAAGGATGTTGACCTTGAGGCGCTCCAGGAGCTCTTCGAAGGCAAGGCGCGGATCTCCACCTGGACGGCGTCCGGTAACAAGCAGGAGTTTGGGGAGTTCGGCCAAATCGGCATCCACAAGGCGGTCGGCGTCAACGCACTGGCGGAACACCTTAGCGCTGATACCGACACCATGATCGCGTTCGGCGACGCCGCTCCCGACATTGAACTGATCGAACTGGTCGGGACGGGCGTTGCTATGGGTAATGGCGAGGACGTCCTGAAAGAGCGCGCAGACCTAGTCACCGATCATATTGACGAGGACGGTCTGGCCAACGCATTCAAGAAGCTCGGGCTGATTTAGACCGCGACCGCCGAACGACCCCAATGGTCAGGAGGACCACGCCGGTCACCAGCGCCACCACACTCACTGCGCCGCCGACGACCATCCAGACTGGAATTGCCGCCTTCACGGTCACGGGCAGGTCGAGGACGGCGTATGAACCGTCGGAATCCATCCCGTCCAATGCCAACGTGTGCACACCGGAGTCGATATCCAGAGGCAGCTGGACCTCTCCGGTGGCAACTCCGTTTTCATCTGCGATCAGGGATCCTATGGTCCTAGGGGTGGAATGAAGTCGGACAGTCACCAGTGAGTCAGGGAGGACGTTCTCAATGTAGAAGTCCACCGCGTCCCCCGCCCTTGCTGAGAGTAGTTGCACCCCGTCGGAGACCTCTCCGTCCAAGTCCGCAAGCGCGTCAAGAGTCCCCTGTACGGCTAAAATTGTCGGACGAAATGCAGCGGAGAGCTTCTGAAGCAACCAGTTTTTGTTAGGTGGGGCTTGCCGGGTTAGTTCCGACTCCGTCATTGGCGCCGCACCGCCCGTTAGGGACCACTGGACCAATGCCTGTGACCACGCCTCATGGCCTTGCGCGTTGGGATGCGCCAGCTCCGTTAAGCTCTCATCCGGATACGCCCAACTGAACCCCTTAAACATGGCCGAGCCCGTCGGGATGTTGAAGTACGACTCCTTCTCAGTGGCACATAGAGTGTGATTTGGCTGCGCGAAGTCCACGACCGTGTCGGCGTAGTAGACGGGCCAGCCTTTCGCCCTCGCTCCCACCACCGCGCCTTCAATGGAGTTGTTGAGGGTTTCCAGTACCTTGTGACCGAAGCGGAGTTCCTCTGCCGAAAAGTTCAGCGCCGCATTGTTCAGGCAGGTTCCTCTCTTCGCGTCCCACAGTAGGTTGGGATATGGCGAAACGATCAGTGGGATCGGTGTTTTCCCTGGGAAAAGAACGTCTAGGCTGTGCGCGATTTCGACGTATACGTTCTCCAAATCCGTCTTTTGAGCGGCTGCATTTATCAGAACTCTTTCCCTAAAACGGTTGCCTAAGAAACAATTCTCAGGACCTACGAGACAGAGTTTGACGATATTCGCGAAATGGATGTCGTTCCCACCCGTGGTCAAGAAGACGGCGCTTGGCCTCTCCTTCAAAGACAGATCCTTCAGGCTCTTCAACTGAGGTGGCGTGTTTTTGTACTGACTATTGCTGGTGATATGGGGTGACACGGCGCCGGAACATGCGATTATCTCCGCTTTGCCGCCCGCCAGAACTCCACCGTATGCATTCTGCGTCCGGTGGCAGGCCACGTCCCCCTGCTCTAGGTAGTCCTTGGCGCCCTCGCCGGAGGAAAAGGAGTCACCAAGAACGACGATCGGACCGGTCACCCCGCGCAATACACCACCCGCTTGGGCCAGTCCTAGCGCGCTGTCTCTGACTTCTATTGTTCCGCTCTCCAGAACCGCACCTTCCCCGGGAGCCCCGACAAGGACTGTCCAGTCCGCAAGTCCGCTCTTGCCAATACCACCGGTGGCGATCCACGACACCTGCGTACTCTGACCTGGGCCCAAAGCGCCTAAGTACCGTTGGGGAGCGACGATGGACTGGAAGATCTCCCTGGACATGCCGTGCTCCATGAAGAGATTGGCTTTCACCTCAAGCATCGTGTCCTTGGATGGGTTCGTGATGGTCGCGGTGATAATCGCGTTTCCGCCCGAACGAATCACTTCGGGGGCTTGCACCTGCAACTCAAGCTCACTCGCTTGGTACTCATCCAACAAATCGCCCAGTTGTTCCGCGTTGTCAACCCTTGTGTAGTGCGCGTTCGTGGCGCTGGCAATGCACTTCAGCTCCTCTTCTCCGGAATCTGATATTTCGAATCCGGCTGTCGGGATCTGTATGTCAAAGCCGCTGGCAGCAATACTTTTGGCGACGTCGCACGGGGGCGCACACGTCGACTCGCCATCCGATACAAGCAGCAGGGTCGCGGAAGTGTAACCTTGCGCTTTCAAGCTATCGACAACCGCCTCCAATGCTTCCGCGGTCGGGGTGTCGCCATGAGGCTCCAGGAGGTCGATTTGAGCAGAAAGTGTTGTCGCGTCAGGATTTTGCTCCGGTTTCATTTCCGGAACCCATCCGCCGGGCGAACATGAAGAGTCGCCTCCCGGATACGTCCACAATCCCAAAGGATGTCTGCCATTGGTGCTCCAGCTTCTCAACAGCTGGTTGATTGAATGCTTCGCAGCGTCAATCTTCCGTGTCCCGCCCGCGTCCTCGGCATCCATAGAACCAGAAGTGTCGAAAATGACTACTAGGGGCGCAATCTTGGGACCGGAAGTATTGGGTGTCCCTCCCCAGTTTTGGCTATCCGGATCCGGATCAGCCTGAGCAATGAGCGGAGAAAACGTCACGGCAAAGGTTGCAATCACGGCGACCAAGAAAGCAACCGCGCGTCGGGCCGCACGCGCCCCAGATGATCGGTTAGCACCTCCCGAAGAGGCAGAGAACCCGCGCATCACGAGTCCTCCACCAGCAAATCCATCTGATCGTCCGTCCCCTTGATCAGGGCGTCGGCTAGATAGACGTCGGTGCGCTGGTCGCTAACGAAGCGGATCTCCAGTCGCAGGACGCCCTCGACATCAACCCCCAAAGAGGTCGTCTGACCATATGAAACACTCACGGTCTGCACGGCGACGCCGTCGGCAAGCACGGTAACCGTCGCGCTGGAGTCCGCCTTCCCCGCATCCGACACACCCACGGTCGCCGTGAAGTATGACGCGTGGCGCCCTAGTACCCAGGCAACCGTGGACCCCTCATCTGAGGAGGCCCTACATTCGAGGGCGTCGCTGTAAAGACTCCCATTCAAACTGACATCACGCGTGTAGCAGTACCCCGAACTGTCGGCGGTGGGCAGTTTGTACAGGAACACGGACGAGCCGGCCTGAGCCACCGTCAGGTTCACCTGTTCAGGCAAGGCCTCACCCGGCTCTGGACTCTGGGAAAGGACCGTTCCGGTTGGCACGTCAAACTGGTAGATCTCCGTGATGACAGCTTCCGCACCGAACTCCTGCACGGCGGTAACCGCGACCGCGCGGGTCTCCCCCACCACGTCGGGTGTCTTGGCGCCTTCGGAGACAAGAAGCGTCATTGAAGATCCCAAGACTTCTCCGCCCACGGGGTCCTGACCGACAACCAGCCCCTCTTGACCAGCCCAGGGCGTTGAGGTGACCTCCAGAGAAAACACGGGGAAGCCAATATCGGCCAACACCTGCTTGGCCACCATTAGGGACATCCCACGCAGGTCGGGCGCCAGTTCCAAGTCATCGCCAGACTGTGGGCCGGAGGTCTCCACCACGATGACCTCCTGTGTGGGACTCAAGGTGGCCGCCTGCATGCTGTCCTTCACGAACCATCCGCCCGCGAATCCACCTCCAAGAGACGCGATGATCAGGAGCGCCAGCCCTCCAATCAGGAAGGGAAGGGCCCGACGTTTACGAGGGCGGGGCGCGTCGGTCGCGTTTGGCGTCTGACCATAACCGGGGGCGTGCGCGTGATCTGGGGCGTGCGCGTGATCTGGGATCTGCCCGTAGTCCGGGACACGCTCGTGATCTGGGACCTGCCCGTAACCCGGGGGCTGCTCATAACCCGGGGGTGGCGGCGCAGGCTCATCGGACCATTGCGGAAACTGGTCGTAGTCCGAATCCTGCGGGTAGTCGGGGTCGGTCATGGCCCTCCCTTACGTGGCCAGCACACGTCACCCACGCTGTCAGCGGAAGACGTGGCAAGCCGTCAGTCACCTTTGTCCTGAAGCTTGGCCCCGGAGCTTGGCTCCGAAACGAGCCACTTCCGAGCATATGAGATCCCAAGTACACCGCAACGAAATAGCGGAAGTGCACCATAACTAGGCCTCACGCAAAGCTGTACACCACAGCGCACGCATCCCAGACTTGGGCTTATGGAGCAGCCCCCGCCGACGGCAGGTCCTGGATTGCCATCGATGCGCTCTCCAGACGCTGGCCCAAAGGCTTCGTCTCCACTGACGGGTGGACAGTCGCGGCAACGCGTTCTGATCACGGCGGTGTCGTCACCGCGGTGGACCAAGAGGGCATATTTTGGCGTTGACCCGACGCGCCCGGGCCTGGGAACTTAGGAGCGAATACTGGACATGACCCGGACCGACCTCCGCACCGCGGTCGCTTTGGCCGAGAGGGACGGAACGTTATTTTTGGTCGAGGGCGACGGAACGGCGCACCTGCTCTATTAGCTCAGCCAGTGGGCCTTCGCCGGCAGCGGCGTCGATCCATGCGGGGTGCCTCTCCAGCTTGGGCAAAGTATCGGCCGAATCATTGTCATCCTTGGAAAGCTCTGCGCCGCTCAGTTCTTCACGTGGGACAAGTAGCGGATGGGTTCGTATCAGGTGCGCATTAGCGAACTTCCCCGGCACGAACCCTTCGCTGAGCAGGAAGGAGCACCAGCGATCGTGCTCCAGTGCGTGCAGGGTTTCACGCTCTTCATCGGTGCGCTCAGATGCCGCCTTATGCACCCCAGGGGTGCCTACCTTGCGTCTAGCACGCCAGTGAATAGGAACGGCGACAGAAGACGAATACATATACTCCGACTGCCAGAAGCTCTCCACAGTGGCAGGAAGGTTCTCCCCCGTCAGGCCGTCCAATGCCCATGCCATGTGGCAGACCAAGCCGTTCAACTCCATATCGGACTGGACCACCGTGTTGTAGCTAAACTGCTCTTTCACCTCACCTATTAGCTGCACGCTGGGCAGCTGCACGTCTCCGGCTCTCTCAGCTGCCTCTTCTTCGAGCTTTGCTAAAGACTCTCCTATTCGCAACGCGTGCCTAGACATGATGAGGATCCTAGGGTGCCAGCCGCGCCGCACGCACTCCCGAAAAATCTCAACACCTACCCGTATGTTCGCGCTGTCATCTCCAAGTGCTATGAAGACGAAATCCAAGCCACCCCGATCCGCCAGGCTATCAAGTAGCGCAGCAGTGACAGTTTGCACGCCACTATGCACGGTGATCTGGGTTTCAGAGTGCAGATTGTGGCTGGAGTGACTTGGCAACAGACCTGGAAATGACACTCGGAGGCTATCCTCAGCGTCCGGCCTCCTGTCGAAAACCTCTAGGTCTAGGTGAACACGCTCTCCGTTCGGAAGAGCCATGCGGCAGTACCAGGTGAGTGCGCGCAGCATTTGGGTGCCGTGGGCACCCAAACCAATAATGGCGGCTCGGATTGTTGAATCAGTCGCACCCGCAGTCAGAGGTCGGAAAAGATCCGCGCCCTCGCCCCACAGCCAGCCGTAGACAAGGTTTCGCGCGGGATTCACGCGACGGACCCTAATCTTCGTGTCGAGGGCGTGGCTCATGAACGCCAGATCGCCCTCGACCGTCGTGGAAAAGACATACATATCGGTTCGATCGCGCACCGACAGACGTGATTTCTCCAAGACATCTACCGCAACCCACGCATTTGTGGCCTCGTCGTTTCCCAAGATGAAAAGCTGGATCCGCGCATTTTCGCTCCGACGGTGCAGTGGAGCGGCCAGAATGTTGCTCTTGAAGAAAACTGCACCAATCTCTTTCGCCCTGTCGATCAGCTCCGCGGAAGGGGTACGAGTGGACAGTACGACACCGGTGAAAACTACCGTCGATCTCTTGTCGGATGCGCGAATGCTTTCTGCTACCGCGATCGACTGCTCGTTCAACTCACTGAAGACGAAGGCATCCCGGTTACGACGCCAGAAGTAGCGGACCGTCGCGGTGGGAGTTTGGAAGAACGAAACGACGGCAGCGATCAGGAGAAGCGGGGCAGAAACGTGGATTAATCCCGTGATTAGATATAGGAGCTGGCTGCCCAATCCCTGCGCACCGCGGAACCCTTCAAGGAGGTCGGTCGCACTGGCGGTGGAAGAGAACGCTTGAATCGCAGCGTAGAGTGACATGAGGATAGCTTCGATGGTTCCAATGACGCCGCTGGTGGAGCCAGCCAGCGCAGTGGGCATCGCACCTATCGCCAACGCCAATGCCGTGCCCAGAACCAGCAGGTTCAAAGGGGTCAGGCGCGTAGAATCTGTACGTCGAGCTCTTGTCGTCGGGAATGCGATGGTACAGAACCATACGGCTGCGGAAGCTCCCAGCCACGCGTCCACTGTCCTACCGTCCGTAAAGCGTTGCGAATACTTCCGCTGGTATTGGCCAGCGATTTCCCAGAGCATCGGTTGCTACCCAGTCTCCGGGCTCAGCGTGAGCTGAGCCCTCCAGAGTAGGGACTGGAGTCCGAACGAAGACCTGCCGAGCCCGGATCTCACCAGTCCTTCGGTACACCTGCTTTTCTATATGCGTATAGCTCTGGGTGAAGGCTGAATCTGAAACGGTGCGCATCGAACCATCTTCCGACACCACATACCAATCCCCTACGGACCCAAAGAGGTGGTCACCGCGCGGTGTTACCCACTCAATGCTTTCCGTAATCGGCCACGCCCACACCAATCCTTTGCGACGCCAGCGCGCGCCGTCGGGGTGTGCCTCATGTTCATCGACGGACATAGTCAGAGCTTACCCAAGCACCAACCCCGATTGCCTGCCTTCCGCAGCCCGGAGAGACCTGCATACAAAAATGGAGAGTGGCCTTTTCAGACCACTCCCCATTTTGCATTGCGGAGCCGGAGGGATTTGAACCCTCGAGGGACGTGAATCCCTACCTCCTTAGCAGGGAGGCGCACTCGACCTGGCTATGCGACGGCTCCAGCACAACTATGATACTTGCCTACACTGGGTACATTCCAATTGAGCGGCCAAACAGCGCCTAGTTCACATCTGAGAGGGGCTGCCATGAAACAGCAAAGCACCGGAATTCTGGTCGCTAGGTGGATCGGAGCGGTTATATTTGCGCTGCTCGCAGCCTTTTCTATACCTGCGACCACGGCGGCCCACTGGATGAAGAACACGATACTGAACACGGAGCGGGTAGTTGAGCTTCTCTCTCCACTATCCGAAAACGTTAAGTTCCAGAACTTCTTGGCGACCAGCGCGGCACAACAGACGACCGTGTTGGTAGAAGAGAACCTTCCGGTCGGGACCATCAACACGTTGGCCAGTGGATTTGGAAGCCTCTTAGATTCGCTTCCAATAGATCTGAACCTGGGTTCTGCCCTGGACAGTCCGGGCACAGCGCTGGCAGACAGCATTGCCAGTGTTGTCCAGCAGCAAACCCTGGCGTTCGTTCAAGGACCCAATTTCCCTCCTGTCTGGGATGCAGCCGTCAGGGAGACACACGGACAGTTCGTGGCTCTGATGGAGAACAAGTCGGCGGCTTCTGCGACGTCATCGACGCTTGAGATTAACGTTGCCCCACTGATCGCGACGCTTCGCAGCTCCCTACTTGACGAGGGCGAGTGGTGGGCGGAGTACATTCCCACCGTCGACGCCCTCGTTCCAATCGTCGAAGTAACCAACTTGGCGGAGATGCAACGCTACTACGACTTGGCCCAGCAGTCTGAGCAGTGGATGACTTGGTCCGCGGTCGCATTTGCGCTGCTGGCGCTTGTTTTGGCGCCGAAGAGACTCTTTGTTTTGGGCATAGGCGCGTTGGCTACGTTCCTCACCAGCGCGTTCCTCTGGCGCGCAGTGCCCCAGATCGGGGAAGACAACTTCAGGGTTCTTGTCGAGGGCGAGGCCGCGGCAGTCACCGCACAAGTCTGGACCTACCTTTCGGATCCGCTCACGACAGCTGTGCAGGGCGTAGCGGGAGGCGCGATAATCGTTGCGATCATCTCCTTGGGCGCCGGGCTTGGCGTGTACATTTGGTCCGCAAAGAAGAAGAAAGGCGCCGCTTCACAACCTGTGATGTAGTCCGGGGTTCTTGGGTTGCCACCGTTTGTGTCGCTCGGCTGCCGGTTGGGTCGACTTGACCCGCGTACTGGCCAGAGAAAATGCCCATTACGGTGCACCCTCCGTCGCACGGCCGTCGCACGGAAAAGCCTGACAAATACGGGAAAAAGGGGAATCGCGATGACCAACCGTGAGGCCAACGCAAACTATCGAAGGTTGTGGTCGATTATCGATACTTGTGCCCGGGAACAACCTTCGATAGTTAGCCACGTCCTTCGATAGTCTCAGTCAAAACCATCTAACTAGGCAGATACCGACCGGAGTCTGCCTAGTGTCTGCCCGGCTGCCTACCAGGCGCCTACAGGGCTCCTACTGCTGTCCTAAACCCACGCAAAAACTGGCGATTCTTGGACGGTTATGGGGCGCTTCACAAAAGGGGCTGTGCGGACCACATGATTCACGATAATTCACGGCTGGCTAATGCCTCATCGCCAGTGGCGCCCGGCCAACTAGTGGGATGGCCCTGGAAGTCTTCTTGGGGCGCGGATGTCAACGCCAAGTTGGCTCTAGAGGGGCCAAGATGGCGTAGCCATCTTGGGGGTTGGCATGCCATCTTGACTACTTCTGTGGTTGACCGTGTGCTACAGGCTGCGTATAAGGCGCAGCTCGCGTCCAACTTAAGCAGGCACCGGCCCAACTGGTTTCATCTACAACCCCTTACAGAAGCGCCGGTTATGGCTACTTTGGGGGCGCTTACGGCGAGGACGAGCAGAAGCTGCCAAAAGAGTTTCCCGCGTCATTGCAACGAAAAACCCCGGTATCTCAACGATTACCGGGGCTATGGGCGGAGGGCAAGGGATTCGAACCCTTGGTGCCATTGCTGACACATTGGTTTTCAAGACCAACACCTTCGGCCACTCGGTCAGCCCTCCAGAACCTACATTGTACCGCGCGACCGCGGCCTCGAAGATAAACGTGGGCTGTGACAAAAACCGCCCTCGCCCCTAAACAAAACCGAAACGAACCGAAGGAAACCGAAGCGACGGTCGCCCCTTACGCGCCAAACTGGTTTGTCCCGCGCGGTTCCTGTTTCCAGCTGAAGAACGGCTTGGCGTCCCGCTCCTCCCTACGCCCTCTCCTACCCCGCGGTCGGATCGGTGCGCCCTGCGGCTTGTCCAGCAACCCGCGCGCCAAAGCCGCACCCATGGGCGGCCACAACGGCACCCTCCCAATCAGGAACGCCTGAATCGTGTGGTAAATGTCCGGGCGGGACGAAATTGTGCCCTCCATCGGCTCGTTGTCGGGGTCCAGTTGGCGGGCCATCACGCCCGGCTCCAGCATCATGTAGTCGTTCAGGTAGTCGATCCAGGAGTGGTAGGAGTGCTCATACAACTCCACGTCCCCCGCGTGTCCACCGTCGTCCAAAATGGCGCGGCGAAGGGCGACTGCGGCGCACACGCCCTCTGATTGGACCCATTGCAACCGCTCACTCAACACCGGTGACCCTTCGAAGTCCACGGTGTAAAGGAAGCCCGGCTGCCCATTTCTGCGCCATCCGTCCTTGCGGGCCCGCTCAAATAGCTCTTGGGGGCCGTAGCGCAAGAACGTCGCCTCCGCCATCCCCTCTTCCCGCAAAGCCGCGCGCAACTGGACGCCCAGACGCGCCAACTCCATCCCGTGGCCCACGACGAATCCGTACGGATAGTACGGCTCATTCGGATCGTCCTTGTTGAAGTCGAGCAGCGGCCTCCAGTTCTCATCATGATGCTCCGGCACGCGCCAGTTATGGTGACTGGCCTCCGCATACGCGAACTCCAACATCCCCTGCGCGCGGTGGATCCAGTCGACCTCCTGAATGGCCTCCGACGCCGCCAAGTACGCCTCAACCGTGTGCATAAGGGAGTTCATCCCCCTGTACGGTTCACTCCTGGACCAGTCCCGCAGGAACCTGTCGTAGGTCTTCCCCGTCTCCGGGTCATACCAGTGGGCCAGCTGGTCAGCCAATGCGTCATTCAGCAGCTCATGCGCGCCCGGCCGGTTCGCGTTCGTAGCTGTCGCGGCCGCCAGGATCAGGAAAGAGTGGGCATACTGCCACTTCACTGCACCATCATCCGGCCACGGAACCCCATGTCCGTCCTCATTTGGGTCGTGCTCAATCGCGGTGAACCACCCGCCGTACTCCCGGTCACGGAAGTAGGTCTGCATGCAGCGGATCCCGTGGTCGCAGTACCGCCGACTGCCCGGAATACCCATCAAGACGCCCAGCGAAAACGCAAAGGTCATCCGAGCCGTAATGGCCAGGTCGATCGGCCTATCCGTATCAAGGCGCCCGTCGGGCCGGAAGTAGCCGTAGCCGGTTGGTGCCCAGGCAGCGTGGCCGTGTTCCAGCAGCTCCTGCGTGTTTCGCGATAGCCATCGGTTGTGCTCTATCGAATCTAACCAGCCCATGTCCCCGCCTTGGCGCCCTCGACAACAGTTCCACCCCGCCAAAGCGGGTCACCGCCCAATCATAGTCCGCTCCGCCACTCCCAAATGTCATGGCGAGGGCGAGGGCGACTTGTCACCGTCCACTCAGTACCGTTGCAGCAGCGCCTCCAGAACCGCCGCCGCGCCATCGTGATCGACGGCGCCCGTCGTCGCGTTGGCCGCCTCAACGACGTCTGGCGTCGCGCCTCCCATAGCAACCCCGTGGGCCGCCCACCGCAGCATGGCTATGTCGTTCGTGCCGTCACCTATCGCGATGGTGCCCGTTGGGTCGACCCCCAGCTGTTCCGTCAGCACGCCAAGCCCCTGCGCTTTCGTTGTGCCCAACGCCGTCACGTCAGCCCATGACGTCCAACCGACCGCGCACTCAACATCTGACAGGTCGACTTTGGCAAGTGCATCCGCAAAGGCTTCGCGTTCCATCGCAGGCGCCCTCGCAATCAGGCGTATCGTCGGTTCCGCCAGCAGATGCTCCAGCTCTTGCAGATCCTGAATCGAAGCCAGCTCCCCCGGCGGGAACAGGTTGCTGACACGCATGGTGTCGTGTCCGTCGTCAGTTGCGATTATTGCGTCGGGGACTGCGCTCAAGATCGCCTCGGCAGCGCGCCTGGGATCGAAGAACGTCTCCTTCAATTTGGTATAGACGTGCCGCCCGTCAGCCGCGCGCTCCCACAGAACAATCTGGGCACCATTCGAAGAGACGGAGAAACCGGGCGACATACCGAGCTCCTCAAACACCGGCTTCGTCGCACTCAGCCCGCGACCGGTCGCGATGACTATGTTGAGTCCCGCCTCAATCGCAGAGTTCACCGTCCGATAGACGTTTTTGGAGGCGCCTTCTGCCGTCAGCAACGTCCCATCGACGTCGAGGGCGACCATCACCTTCCGCGGATCCTCGGGCAACGTGGCCGGTAGAGCGCGCGCCGCGTTTTCCACCTGCTGGCCGTACGGAACGCCCTCGCCCCTCTGCGGAGGTGGCGTAATCAAGCTGGGGGGCATATGCGCGGACAGAGCGCCAAAACCTTGGCTCACTGCGGCTTCATCACTTTCAAGCCACCCAGGTATGGCTGGAGGGCTTTCGGGACATTCACGCTGCCGTCCTCGTTCTGATGGTTCTCCAGCATCGCCACCAGCCAACGCGTTGTGGCCAACGTACCGTTGAGCGTGGCGACGGTCTCCGTCCCGCCGTCCGTCCGTTCCCGAACCGAAAGGCGTCGCGCCTGGAAAGTGGTGCAGTTCGAGGTCGATGTGACTTCCATCCAACGCTCTTGCGTCGGAAGCCAAGCCTCACAGTCGTACTTGCGCGCAGCAGACGTTCCTAGGTCACCTGCCGCCGTGTCGATTACGCGGTAGGGGAGCTCCACCTTCGCGAGCATCTCTTCCTCCCACCCCAGCAGCCGCAAGTGCTCTTCATGGGCATCTTCCGGCTTGCAGAAGGAGAACATTTCGACCTTGTTGAACTGGTGCACACGAATGATCCCGCGGGTGTCGCGGCCGGCAGCCCCAGCCTCACGCCTGTAGCAGGTCGACCATCCTGCGTAACGAAGCGGTCCGTTAGAAAGATCGATGATCTCCCCCTCATGGAAGCCCGCAAGCGCCACCTCTGAAGTCCCAACCAGGTACAGATCGTCTGTGGGCAGGTAGTAGATTTCATCGGCGTGCTCACCCAAGAAACCGGTGCCACGCATGATTTCTGGCTTCACCAAAGTGGGCGTGATCTGCAGCGTAAAGCCCGCAGCGATGGCCTGGTCTGCCGCCATGGACAGCAGGGCAAGCTCTAGGCGCGCACCTATTCCGCTCAGGTAGTAGAACCGGGAGCCAGATACCTTAGCGCCGCGCTTCACGTCAATCGCCTGCAGCCCCTCTGCTAACTCCAGGTGGTCCTTGGGCTGGAAACCTTCGGCCGCGAAGTCCCGAGGTTTGGGTCCTTCAATACGCAAAACCTCAAATGCGTCGGCGTCACCCGCGGGCGCGCCTTCTTCAACCAGGTTCGGAATTTGCATTGCGAGGGCGGTAGCGGCCTGTTCAGCCTCATCCGCTGCCTCCTTCGCAGCCTGAACCTTCACCGCCAAGTTCTTTGCTTCCGCAAGTGCGGCAGGTCTGTCCTCGGGGGCGGCCCGACCAATGTTCTTGGAAACGACCTTCTGCTCTGCCCGGAGAGCTTCGAACTGCTGGAGGGAAGTCCTGCGCAGCTCATCGGCTTCAATCAATGCGTCGACAATTGCGGGGTCTTCCAACCTGGCAACCTGCGATGCTTTCACGGCCTGCGGGTTTTCGCGGATAAAACGCATATCAATCATGGGTCCATGTTAACGGTCCCATGCCCCCGGGGCTATCGAAGCAGATTTGCCGCACTTCTATGGGTGGGGTGATCCCGCGGCTTCATGCAGCCCCATGCGTCTCCGCGCGTCTCCATGCAGCTCCATGCAGCTCCATCCGGCTCCATGCAGCTCCATCCGGCTCCATGCAGCTCCATCCGGCTCCATGCAGCTCCATACGGCCCCATGCGTCTCCATGCAGCTCCATCCGGCTCCGCGAGGCCTAACCGCGCTTCAAAAAAGAGCACTTGATAATAAAGGGCTGTAGATGAAACCAGTTGGCCCGGTGCCTGCTTGAGTTGGGGGTGATCTGTGCCTATCCCACCGCATGCAGCACACGGTCAATCACAGAAATGGTCAAGATGGCATGCGGACCCCCGAGATGGCTGAGCCATCTCGACCCATCCAGAACCAACTTGGCGATATCTGCCTTCAAGAAACGGATGCCAACCACAGAGGTAGTCAAGATGGCATGCCAACCCCCAAGATGGCTATGCCATCCTGGCCCATCTAGAGCCAACTTGATCCGCACAGAGCCATCTCGAACCATCCAGAACCAACTTGGCGATATCTGCCCTCAAGAAACGGATGCCAACCACAGAGGTAGTCAAGATGGCATGCGAACCCCCAAGATGGCTATGCCATCCTGGCCCATCTAGAGCCAACTTGATCCGCACAGAGCCATCTCGACCCATCCAGAACCAACTTGATCCGTGCCGCACCAACTCGGCGTTGACATATGCACCCCAAGAAGACTTCCAAGGCCATCCCACCAGCTAGTCGCGCGCCGCAGGCGCTGCGGCATTAGCCAGCCGTGAACTATGTGGTCCCCACAGCCCCTTTTGTGAAGCGACTGTTTGTTGTTTCAAAACAGTGATTGTTTCCCTGGTTGCTGTCCGTTTTCCTGTTTGCTGCAACCCAACACCGGCGGGCGGCTCTGATCCGGTTGCCAATCAGGCTTTGCAGGGTTCTGTGGGCCCCGGCGGGCCCTTGCGAGTCAGCTCTTAGCTTGGACTTAGCCCCAACTGGGTCTCCGCACACAAAAGATCGCCGTTGTCGCTTTAGATCGCCGTTGTTGCATAGCTATAGCGGCGATCCAACGTTTCAGACGTAACCGCGGGGGCGCGAACGAAGCATCCACTGGTGGCGCCACAGGCACTTTGAGGCCCGCCGCCACTGAGCAGCAAGTCATGCGCACAAAAACCGACTAGCCAACCAACAACTCCAATGAGTGTCGAACGATGTGACGCAAGAATCGAACAATCAGGGACGTGAATCAAACGGCAAGGCCGATTACCAGTGCCCGTGCCGCGGAGCTCACCCGAAACGCGATTGACTACCTCTGGTAGGTCCCATGGATGACGGCGCGCCCGATCGTGTGGAAGAGTGCGTTGAATGCGACAACCGTTGGTGTCGCCTCTGCGTCTAGGCCCAAGGTGTCGACGTCAAGGGCGTGCACTGCAAAGTAATACCTGTGCGGCCTATCGCCCTCCGGTGGGTAGGGGCCGTAGTAGGAGTAGGCGCCGCCGTCCCCGGCCATGTGGAAACCCGCAGGTAGGGTCGCATCGGATTCTCCTGCATTTTCCGCCAAAGATGTAACTGAAGTCGGCAGGTCGGCAACCGTCCAGTGCCAGAACCCGGCGGGCGTGGGAGCATCCGGGTCGAAGCAGTTGACCATGAAGCTCTTGGTGCCCTCCGGGAAGCCGCTCCATTCAAGTGCCGGGGAAATGTTCCCGCCGGAGCCTGCGCAGAGTTCGGGTAGTGGCTCTCCGTCCTCGAATGCAACAGAACGAACCTCAAACGTGGGAACGTCCGGCAGCATCTCATACGGGTTGGGGGCAATGGGTCGATCAAGGTTCATGGCGGTCTCCTTTGACGTTTAGTCCTATTATTCCAACCTATCGCAAGCACCGTTTGGGAGGGCGACGCGACCCTCCCGCTGTAATCACTGCCCCACGCAATGGAGTGCCGCAGTAAACCGCGCATCTGTGCCAGCGCCTTGACCGCCCACTGCCCGCGTTTACGCACAAACCGATACCCTTAGGGAATGGCTGACACTTCCTTGATTTTGGCAATCGTTTCCTTGTCGATCATCGTCCTCGTCGCCATTGTGGCGGTCGCAATGGTGTACACCGCCAAGCGACGCTCAACACGGATTCCGTACGTGGCACCGCATGAAGCGCACGGGTCAGACGGACTTTTAGTTCGTGATATCTGGGTGATCGTAAATCCGATCAAGCCTTCCAACTATGAAAAGTTCAAGGCTCTCATTGACGGGGAGGTTGAGCGGGCTACCGGGCGCCCTCCCCGATGGTTGGAAACGACTGTTGCCGACCCCGGCACGGGACAGGCCATCGAGGCGCTCCGCAACAACGCGTCGTTGGTAATCGCCGCTGGTGGAGATGGCACGGTTCGGGCGGTTGCGGCAGCGATGGCCCATTCGCGCACCCCCATGGGACTTCTCCCAATGGGAACCGGCAACCTCCTAGCGCGAAATCTGAACATTCCTCTGGACCCTGAGTTAGCGATCCAGATCGCATTGAACCCCGTTAGTCGCCGCGTAGACATAGCCTGGTTGCGGGCCGAACGGGTTGACGTTCCGTCGGAGTATCCAGCGGAGGGCGCGTTGCTTCTCCAAGCCCGGGCTACGGACGTGCGAACCTACCCAGACGGGGTGCGGGAACCCAGGGAAAATGAGTACTCCTACATGGTCATCGCAGGCGTCGGTTTTGACGGCGAAACCATGGCTCAAACAACACCGACTCTCAAAAAGAGAGTCGGCTGGAGCGCATACGTATTCACGGCATTGTCCTCACTGCGGATCGAGCGCATGAAAGCCACCGTGACCGTCTTCAAGGAGCCCAACGACAATGCTCCGGGAAAGCTCCAGCGCAGGAAACTACCTGGCAGCCTCCCGATCCCCCGAGCTGTCCAAGAAGCAGTAGAGGCATCACACACCCTGGGTTCCCCTGACGGAGTGAACCCGCCGATCCGCTCCCACAAGAGCTGGGATATGACAGCTGTGCGGGCCCGCACCATCCTCTTCGCCAACTGCGGGGACTTGCCTTTCGCGCAGCTGGCACCGGACGCCCTCGTAGACGATGGAAAACTGGACGTCATAGCGATCGACACGAAGGGTGGGCTTCTGGGGTGGGCGTATCTGTCCGCCAAGATTTTCGTCAACCAGGCCGGTATTCAGCCCGTCAATACGAAGCACGACATTGCGCAAATCCAGTTCCGCCAAGCCTCCGACGCACGTGCGGACATATCCAAGCCCTACCCGGTGCAGGTCGACGGTGATCCCATCGGGACCGCCCGGACAATCCATGCACGCGTGGATGCGGGCGCGTTGCTTATCCGCGTGGCTCCCGGCTCCCCCGGCGCTATCCCCGATTGGGACCGCAAGATCTGAGCGAGGGCGATTTGAGCTAGGACTTGGACCACCTTGACGTCCCTTTGGGATTCGGGATAACGCAGAATAGGCTTGCAGTGCCCTCGTGGCGCGTCAATGACATCGTGTTGTGTCAAGGTGAATTCCGTGGTTAAAGCCGGAGTTCGGCCCCACTTGAGTCCAGTGACGTTGGCTTGTTTGTTTTAGGGTGTGTAGCCGCCGGCTTCGCCCTCGGACAGAACGTACGTTGCATCAGCGGAGGCAGAAAGCGCAGGGTCGTGGGTGGCAATGATCAGGGCCGCCCCCTGTTCAGCCACAGTGTTAAACAGTAGGTTCGCAACTGAGTCGCGGAGTTCGGTGTCGAGGGCGGTTTCACGCTGTGCTGCCTCCTCCGGAAGGGTGCCGAAGGCTCCGAACAGTGCTTCCCGCATCAGCGTCATCGAGTTTGCACTGACCTGGCTTCCCGGGAGCATCCACTGCCTCCACTCCACCACCAAGTTCGTGTCAGATCCCGACAAAGATTGCGTCACCATGGTGTTTTGTGTGCCGCTGGGTAGATCGTCAAGGAACGCCTCCACGGCCTGTGGGGTGGTTTCGGGAGCGTTACCTAACTCAACGGCAACCACCTTGTCCGCGAACTTTGCCTGATACTCAAGAGCCTCTGTGTTGGATGATCCCAGCATCATTGCGTAGGTCGCTACCTGGACACTAATAAAGATAGAGATCACTACGGCTGCGCCCGCGAATGCGCCACGACCTCTTCCATGGGTACCCTCAGCTCCTGTGATGAGGAGGACCGCGTTACTGGTTCGCTTACCCAAACCCAAAATGAACTGGGAGATGCGTTGAAGGGCCCAGCCCACCATGGTGGTGGAACCGGCAGCGACAACCACTGCCCCGAGGAACAGGAGGTATATCCAGCGTGGCTGCCCAATCCTGGCAATACTGAGCATCAGCCAGCCCAGGCCCAAGATAAGAATGAAAGCAGAAAACGCGATCAAAGCGGAATAGCGTTTCTGTTTGACCTGGACCCGCTGCTTTTCTTGCGCACCCCACGGAACCGTTTGCGCGGCCGCCAGCGCAAAGATCAGAAGGCAACCCAATCCCCAGAACCCCAGCATCTGCTGCCAATGCGAGGTCAGGGTCGCCCCAGAAATCTGAAAATCTCCTATTCGCAGGCCAATGCTGGAAACGAGGGCGGATACTACCCCCGCGAGCAGAGCTCCGATACTGAGCGCCGCAGCTAACCTTGCGGTGGAAAGACGCCAAGCTTGCACTGGGTCTGCCCCCAGGACCTCCAGCATCACAGTGCGCCTGCGAATACTTGGAGTGCTCAAAGAGATCCCCACCGCCAAGAGGACAGCGGCTGGAACCACTAAGAATGCAGCCTGCAACCCCAGCATCATTCCTTCTGGTTGGGCCCGAATATCCTCACTTGCCAGCTCCAAAGAAAAGAACTGGCCGAAACTCTCTGCTGGCAGCATCCCGGTGTCATTGGCGCTGCTCAGGGGACGCACGTAAATGAGGCGCTCCGTTGGTGAACCCAAACCTTCTTCACCAATAACCTGGGTAATGGGCCCAAAACGCTCCCAGATCTCCGTGGAGTCAACAACAGCGGGAGAAGCAGCTACCTCCCCTGGAGTCATCCAACCCTTCAACCCAGGAGGAGGTTCCGCATTCTCCGTCAGGGGCTCAATATAGGTAACCGCAAGGGAACGACCTTCAAATGAAGCGACAGAATACCGGAACAAGTAGTTAGCATCCCCATCGAGTGCCTCCAAGAGCGCCCTCGCGTTCGTCCGCTCAGACCGAACCTCATAAGCAGCGTGGGTCACCGCCAAGGACACCACACTCAGAACAGTAAGGGCCGCACCCAACAAAACAACAACCCAGCCAGATACCCGCGCACTGCGGGAAAACAACACGCGGGTCCCACTCACCTGTCAGCCACTCCAAGACCCGCAAGACATCAGCAAAGCCGGACGCGAATAACACGCCCTGATCATAGAAACGGAGCCAACGCTCCTGTTAACTGTCGTTCCCACGCCGCCGTAATTGACGAGTGACGACGTTGCCAGCGACAGTGCCATGTGCTTCTTTCGCGATTTCACTGACTTCCTCCCATCTTTGAAGCGGGTTATCGGTTTAATAACATGAACTTAGTGTAGTTAATCAGTCCTCAGAATTTGGCATGCGTGGCGACGCCTGGTAGGCGGAGAGTTCCAGAGACTGACGAAGGAGCCCGACTGGACCACGGATCAGTTGTGGAGATTGTGTGTGACTTGAAGGAGGGTAGTCGGTACGTTCGGCTTTGAAACTTCGGCCTGGTGCCCGGCGGGTCGGCGGCCCTACACCAGCGCTCTCACGTTCGGGATTTTCTCCACGGCAGCGCACCTCCAGCCCACGACTTCGTCATCGTGGACCCCCGTATACGGGCAGCCATCACAGTTTGCGCGCCGGGCACGCAAGGTTGGACCATCACTCCGATCATCCGCTGAAAAGCTGTGAGCCGGCAGAGAATGTTTCGGATGGCGCCAACCCTTCGCTCCCCGCGACTCTGAATGTCTTGGGATTTCGTAGTCAACGCTCCGCTGCGGGGCCTCCGCCAGGATGTTCGCGGCTCCGAAGCGATCCCGTGCACCTTAGATCGTCGTTACCGTGATAGATCGTCGCTATAGCTAAGCGACAACGGCGATCTAACATTTGAGATCCCACAAACCACGCAAGAGGCCAAGTCTGCTGGCGACCGGAATACCGGCAAACTCGCCACGGCAAACGCACCACCGCAGGCTCAGAGCAACCCCTTCTTCTCCATCCTCTTCAGCGCAACCCAACCGAAGGGAATGCGACCGTAGAACGTAACCAGACGGAAGAGCACTGCCGTTGACAATGCGATGGCAGGGGGAATGCCAGCGACCTGCAGGCCCGCGGTAAGGGCTGCTTCTACCGGTCCGATACCACCGGGTGTGGGGATCACCGACCCTACGGTGGAGGACGCCAGGTAGGTTAGCGCCAATGTCAGCGGGTTCATGGAATAGCCAAAAGCCGCAAGCGCCGCCCCAAAAGCGCCGATGTACCCAATGTTCATGATCATGTTGCCGCCGACGGCAATCAAGAGCTGGCGCGGATGACCCAGGATCCAAAGAAGCTGCGGATAAACCTGATCCCAAGAAGGCCGCAGTTTTTCCCAAGCCCACGTCCGCAACTTCCGTATCGACAAAGTTGCCGCAAGCAGCGTCGCTATGGCTGCCGCCACCCACACGATCGTTGTCACTGGAAGATCCAGGTCCAAGGAGGCACCCGTACCCACGACCACCAGCAACAAGAGCACAACGGATGTGAGGAACTGCGATATTTGAACCAACGTGACCGTTGCTACGGCGACGGGTGTGGACAGTTTTTCCCTGTTCAAGAACCGCAAGTTTAGGGCTGCCGGGCCTATTCCCGCGGGGGCAACCAAAGTGACAATGGAGGCTGCCATCTGCGCCAGTGTTGCACTCACCAAACTGATCTTCTTGGGAGCAAACGCAACCAGCGGTATTGCCGCACCCACCCACGTGGCAGAGCCCAACAGGAACGCGACCACAATCCACACAACGTTCGCGTCTCTGATGGCGGAGGCCACGGCCTCGAAATTCAAGGAACCCATGACCGCAACCAACGCGATCGCAAGGATCAGCGCCATCACAACCGTGCGTGGGGAGAACCTCTGCAACTTGATGGGTTCCGCGGGGCTCACCTGCGGCGCGATCGTAGCAAGACGGTCACGCAACTCATCCAACACGCCTGCCTTGCGCGCCCGTGCCCTCAATCCCGGAGGCAGCGCGGCTGGTTGAAGAACCAAACTGACCGCCAGCAACTCCGACGTCCCGATCTGACGTTGCGCCGCGGCCACAGCCCTATCGACGTCTGTCGCCAAAGTCAGGTACACCAGCATTTGGACGCAGTCGATTCGGCGAACCAAGTCGTTCGAGCCCATATCAGCATGGTTCCAGTTCAACATCCACACGTTGAATGAGGTGTCCATCGTCAACGCGTTCTCATCGATGTTGCGGTGGCAAACGTCGCGGCTGTGCGCGATCTTCAGTTGCGCCCATGCTTGGTCGAGGGCGTCGTCGCTGATCTCCACGCCCTCGTCCCTCATGCGCAGCAGCGAAACGGTGGGCGGCACGGGTTCCCAAAAAACCACAACGGAACTTCCCGCGTCGGAAAGGGCCACGGGTTTCGGTGTGCGCACTCCCATGGACGCGACTGTCTCTGCCGCAAGCATCTCCCGTTGTGCATTGATCTTTATGGCCGGACTGATCAGCCTTTCCGTCCCGCGTAGCCGTATGTTCTGCCAAATATCTGCGACCAGCGAGGTGATGCTTTCTTCGGGGTCGAGGACGTGTAGGTCAAGAATGTCCCCATTTTCCAGCCACATTTGATATTGACGATCGGAGTCCTCCGCGTGCTGGGAGGGAACTAGGAACTGGTCTGACTCCTTAGGAACCGCGTCGGTGACCAGCGGCGGGTGAATCCGGCCCAGCCGGTAGTCGGGTTTCTGGGTGCTCTCCGTGATGACCCAGGTCTCCAGGGGTTGGTCGTCAGTGGGCAGGTCAACCCGGACGATTCGTGAGGGGTCGAGGCCGACGCGCAGCGAAGCGTCCACCAGGTCCACGGGCATTGCTCTCAGGTCGTTGAACCCACCAATCCACCGCGCCACACACCCGAACAGTCGTCCCAGCAACACGGTGATGAGGATTCCCGGCAGCGTTGCGGTGCCGCGTATGAGGGCGAAAAACAGGAGGATCCAAATGCCGATCCAAGTGAACTTCACCGACTTTGATGTATCGCTGGTCCCAACGACGGTGGTCATGGCGGAAATGACCATGAACACAATGTTGATAGACATGATTTGACCCGTTGGGGTGGAAACCTCCAACGGGGACGTGAGCACCTCCGGTAAGTGCGGGAAGCCCAGCAGGATTCCCCACCCGATCAGGGATGTTGCAATCCCTGTCACCACCACTTGGATCGTGGTGGTGAACTCTCCTCTTCGCAGCAGGTCGATAACCAGGGCGACGGGTGCGATTATGACGAAGAAACCCTCCAAAACACTGAGTGGAAGGAACAGGATGCTTCGTATCACGGAGTCGAACGCGGCCCGCACGTCCTCTTCGACTCCCTGTGTTGTTGAAGCTGCGTAAATACCCATCAGCAGCACAACTGCTATTCCGGCAGTAGTGAGCGCAACTTCTGCGGCATCTTCCAGTCGTCGCTGGCGCCCCGGGATGCGGTCCGATACGTAAACGGGATGATCAAGCCGCGTTTCAACGATGGGTTTGGGGCTTTCCGAAACGTCACCGCTATCCTCGGCGGATTCCACGACATTTTCGGAAGACATGGGCCAAGTGTAGCCAGATGGGTACTGGGTGTATCCATTCGGGTACAAGCTGTAGTCATTCGGGCCATCCGCCAAATTTGAGATTGGACGCAGTTACTGCCCTAAAGAGGCCTGTTTTTATAGGATCGTTGCCAGTGGGCACACTTTCGGCGGCAGCTGAAAGTTGCTCACTAAACGCAGACAACCAAAGGATCCGGTGCGACCCATGCTAACTGAGGCCATGCTTTTCGTGGATTCCTCTCTATTTCCAAACGCCCTCCCCCTGCTCCCACAAGACGGAGGGTGGTTTTCCACCGTACTGGAGTGGTTCAAGGACCCAACATCGCTACTGATAGCGATGGGACCCTGGGTTCTTTTGGGGGTGGCGCTGATAGTTTTCGTGGAATCTGGCGTTCTCTTCCCAATCCTGCCCGGTGACTCCCTTATCTTTGCGGCCGGTCTACTTCACACCCAGTTGGGGATCAACATGTGGGTGATGATCGGAGTCATCTTGGTGGCCGCGTTCTTGGGCTCCACAGTTGGCTACTGGATAGGTCAGAAGTGGGGCCGGGCCCTATTCAAGGACGACGCCAGGTTCCTCAAAACAGAGTACTTGGTGCAGGCTGAGAACTTCTTCGGACGCTACGGCGGCCGTGCCATGGTGCTTGGAAGGTTCGTTCCGTTCGTGCGCACCTTCGTGCCCTTGGCAGCTGGCATCGCACGCTTCCCCTACGGACGTTTCATGATGTTCAACATGTTGGGGGCTCTGGTTTGGGGCGCGGGCATCACGTGGGCAGGGGCCGCGCTGGGCGGGGTGCCATTCGTGCATGACAACCTAGAAATGATCATCGTTTTGATCGTGGTTGTCTCCGTCATCCCGATGGTCGTCGAGGTCGTTCTAAACAAACGCAGGGCGAAGAAGGCCGCGGAGGAACCCGAAGACTCTGAAACAGCCGAAATCGAAGTCCGGTGACATATCTGGCGCAGTGGCTGCCCTGGATAGGCGTGGCAGCTGCCATGGTAGTTGCCTGGGTCGGGACGACATACTTCTGGCTGCGCCTATCAAAGGTACCGGCTCCCGCCGCACTGGCTGCTTCACCTGCGCTAACAACCACCGTAATCCTCCTGCTTTCCTTTGGTTATGAGGAGGCTGGCTGGTTTTGGTCGGGGGCGCGGGTACTCCCCGCCCTAGCCTTAATCGGGGGCATTGGCGCGGCGCTCTTCTTCCTGAAACCCCAGCGGATCAGCCCCGCGAGAGGGCGCTATGACATGCGTTTCCTCACCCCCTCCTTTGCGGTGGCGGCAACCGTCGGATGGATCCTAGCGATTCTGCCGACAATCCTTGTCGCACCGCCAAACAATCCACCCCAGCAGTGGGATCCTTCTTTCCACCTCAACGGCGTTTGGGGCATGACGCAACTTGGCATTGGAGCGCCTGGCGCCGGATTGTCGCACAACTACGGGGGGACATCACCGGAGACGTATCCCATCGGATGGCACTCCTTCACCGCGCTTTTTGCGACCGGCCCAACCACGGTCCAAGCGGCAAACGCCAGCTCTTTGGCGCTGATGGCGATCTGGATCATCGGAGCCGCGGTGTACACGTATACGTTGTATCCGTCGCGCATGGCTACAACCGCAGCCGCCGTCGTTGCCGGGGTCATGCCCTCCATGCCGGGGGACGCGCTGACCGCATACTCCCAGTGGCCAAACGCCATGTCGGTCGCGTTCCTGCCGGGCGGTGCGACTTTGATGATCTTGCTCGGCAGATCGGCTCTTGCTTCTTCCGGCGTACACACACGCAAGGGACTTCCAGGGGCTCTGCGCGTGGTCGCCTCCAAAGTGACAGGTGGGCGCCCACTAAGAGGTTCGTGGAAGCACACCGGGATCCTTGTAGTCCTGGTTGTCTTGACGACCATAGGTGGCGTAGTCGCCCACCAGGTGTACGCGTTCAACCTAGTCTTCCTCCTTATACCCGCGGTCGCAGCCGGCTGGTTGCGCATCCTTTGGTGGTCCGCAAAGCGGAAAAAGTGGGGACTCTTCGCCGGAACGTTCGTCGGTGGCGTCCTCGCAATCATGGTGTTCACCTGGGCGCAGATGCGTCCGGAAATGGATTCGCTGCGCTCCTACCCGCGAAGTGGCGTCAGTGTGTACGCAGGGCTGTCTCAGGCTTTGGTCCCCAACCCTCCGTGGGGTCTGACCATCGGTTTGATCATGTTCAACACGGTTTTTGTGATTCTCATGATTGCCGGGTTCGTCAGAATCATCGGCAGTCGCGTAGTGAACCGCCGCAGTGCCGCAAATGCGCAGGCTCGCTGGCCCCACGACGTCATTGGAAACCCGCCCGCAACCACCCCATCAACCAGGTGGGAACGTTGGTTCGAATGGGAGAAAGTGCCGCGCCCACTTCTGTGGCCCCTCTGGTCCTACCTGATCTACGCCATCATCACATTCTTCGCATACGGACCCGACTGGACCATCCGCACATGGGTTGTCGGCCCCTGGTTCAACGACGGCAGAAGAATAATGGAGCCCGCGTCGCTGGCGCTCATCCCCATAATGGCGGTCGGTTTCGCCCTTCTTGCTCAGTGGGCAGTGAGACTTTGGAACTACCTCGAAGGCACAAATACCGTAGCAGCCCGCCGGATCATTCCCGTCTGCTTGGGCGGCCTCCTCCTGGCCGGTTCGGCCTTCGGTGCGATCGATGCACGGGTATGGGCAGCCCGCAGTGTGCTGGACGCGACCGCCCTCGGTAAATCCGGAATGGCGGACCAGGAAATGCTGGATATGATGCGGGAGCTGCCGGAGTTGTTACCGGAAGACGCCCTCGTACTTGGGGATCCGAAAGCGGGCGTCATGTATAGCCAGGTTATCGGGCAACGGTGGGTGTACTTTCCGCAACTGTCGCTTCTGAACGCCGACCGCGCAACCCAAGACGTGATTGTCGATCGGTTCGCGGACCTCACCTGGGACCCGGAAGTGTGCGACGCGATCATCAAAGCGGGGATCACCCATTACATCTCCGCTCCCGATGGCGCATACTATGGGGTGCCGCGATCTGACCGAGTGCCGGGCCTATACAACGTGGATACGTCCGTTGGGTTTGAGTTAGTGGCAGAAGGCGGGAGTGCCCGCCTTTACAAGATCACAGCGTGTGAGACGGAGTAGGGATTCCATATGACTGCAGCCACGGGCCGCGTAACGAACTTTCCTGGGCCGAAAACAGCCGGGGACCAAACCAGGATCTCCTTTTTGGGCCCCTTTGGAACCTTTACTGAACAGGCAGTTTGGCAAGTTGCGCCGGCAGGTGCCGTCCTCCTTCCGGCAACGTCTGCCCCACAGGCGCTGGAGATGGTGCGCTTGAAAGAAGCGGACCGTGCAGTGGTTCCCATTGAGAATTCGATCGAGGGCGGTGTGAACGCGACCATCGACTCCCTCTCCCGCGGGGAGGAGCTGCACATCGTGTCTGAAATGATCGTGCCGGTGCGCTTCGTCCTCGCTGCGCCGCCGGGCATGGAAATCCAGAACATCAGGCGCGTCGGGACCCACCCGCACGCGTGGGCGCAGTGCCGCGGCTGGGCTGAATCCAACCTGCCCGGGGTGATCCACGTACCAACCACGTCAACGGCCGCTGGTGCGGAACTGCTGGGAGAACTCAGCGGCCAAACAGAGGACCTGCCGTTTGAGGCGACCCTGTGCAACGCGACATCTGTGGAACGTTATGGCCTGGTTCCCCTGGCGACGGATGTCGCGGACAACCGTGGTGCGGTTACGCGTTTCGTCATGGCTGCGCCGCCCGGAAATCTACCCCCGGCAACAGGAGCTGACAAGACAACCGTCCAGGTGCACCTCCCGACGGACGAGGCCGGTGCGCTCCTAGAGATGCTGGAACAGTTCAGTGTTCGCGGCGTGAACCTTTCCCGGATTGAGTCCAGACCGGCAGGGGACAGCCTGGGCCACTACGCATTCTCTATCGACATTGAGGGACACCTTTCCGAAGAGCGGGTGCAGGCGGCTCTTGTGGGGCTGCACCGGACGTGCCCGAAAGTACAGTTCTTGGGGTCGTACCCGCGGGTTGATGGCGTGCGGACACAAATCCAGCGTGGCACCAGCGACCGGGACTTTGACCAGGCCCGGGACTGGGTGAAAGAGATCCTGGAATCCAGGTAAGGGATTTAGGGGTCCCGCATATTGTCGGTGTCGATCGCGTTCCCAATCGCAATTTTCATCTGCGAAGTGAACCATTCGGTGTCGCCAAGGCGCCCCAGCGCCCTTTCGTGGTCAAAACCCAGAACGGCTGCCCAGACATCCACCAGCTCCTGGTGGTAGCTGTGTCCGTGCCCGGATGGTGCGGTGCCCGCGACCGGCAGATCGGCCACCACCTGAACAAATGTGGCACCGGGGGTGTATCTCATAAGGTCGGACACGTCCAGTCCCGCCCGCTCACGGATCCAGTCCGGTTCCCTGAACGCCAGGTCGGCGGTATAGAAAACCACCGGGTCGGACGCGTGTTGAGCAAAGACAATCCGGGGGAACTCCCAAGGGGGTAGTTCCCTGCCATAGATGTCCCGCTCCAACTGTTCCGGGGTGTTCACAAACCGCACATGACGTGCGTTGTCATAGACGGGAGCCACCTGGGGGCTGCCCCGATGACGACCCAGCGTCCCTTCTCTGTGAAGAGGTGACGCGGACGGTGAACCGGTCCAGATGGCACCATCCACCCGCATGCTCAAATCTTCCAAGTCCTCAAATGCGTACTGTGACCCGTAGGCCCCCAATGACTCACCAGCAGCAATCAGGAGAGGGCGCTCTTCCTCCGGCATCTGAAGTATTCGGTGTTCCACGCGTTCAAACAAATACTGTCCGGCTTGCGCGCAGGGCTCCAAATCCGACAGCAGCATGGCGGCTGAAAACAAGTAGGAGTACTGCATGGTTACGGTTGCACAGTCCCCGTGACTTAGGTACTCCATGGGTTGAACCAGCCACTCATCAACCCAGCCTGAGCCGGTCGCGGTATTGACCAACACCACGTCGCGTTCAAAGGCACGGGTGCGCTCCATCTCCGCCAGCGCCAGGTCCGCTACCTTCTCAAGGTCGGCATCTCTCTTAGGCATGCCCACGTAGATGCGGATCGGCTCCATCGCATCCGCCCCGGTTACATCCGTTATCATCTGGGCGCTGGGGCCCTTGGTGAGGAACTTCCTTCCCTGCCCACCAATCGTTGGCCAGGTCGACAATGATTCGGCAGACCCTGAGCGCTCACTGACCACCGGCTGGTCGTAGCCACCGCCACTAGTTGTGTTGAGGGCCTCTGCCTTGCGTGCAAAGAACGCCATGATCGCCTTGAAAACCACCTTGTTCGACACGAACAAAACCAAGGCCACTGTCACAATGGCAGAGATTAGGACCGAAACTGGCACATACAGGTTGGTCGGAAGGAGGTTGAACGTGAGTGTAAAGATGCTTATCAAGAGGTGAACCAGCTGCACCACAAACGCGAACATCACGAAGGAGGCCAAGAACCCCGCCAGGTACTCCCCCGGACCAACCGGCTTCATCTCCTGCATGTTCGCGGCCAGACGCCCCGCATGGTAGGACTGCCAGCAAGAACGCAAAGTCCACCCCACCACCACGGCTACCACGATGTACTTCAGCCACAGCGTGACCGCCTCAGGTGCCGTCAGGACTATCCGCAGTGAGTCCCACGCCCACAACCCCAACTGCGTCAGAGCCCAACCCAGCACGTAGGCAATCCCCGTGACTATGCCCGACACAAACGCATGCCACCACCAGCGCCGCGGCAACAACGATGGGGAGACCGAAATCGCGTAGGCGACCATGGCCATCAAGACGCCAAGCAATGAATACAGTGGCATGTGCCTCCCCAAAGAAGATAGCTAAACGGGGCAAACCGCAAGGTCAACGCCCGTTATTCCGACATACGGTACCGCCCGGAACGTTTTACGGGCAAAATCAGACTATGAGCTCAAAAAACATCTCCCCGAATCCCCTCCCCGACCTGTTCGCAGAAGTGGCACCAGGCTTTATCATGCCAGAACCATTCGACGCGCCCTCGATACGTTGGGGCATCCTTGGCGCAGGCGGCATAGCGCGCACCTTTGCAACGGACGTGCCGCGCTACTCCAACCAGAGAATTGTTGCCATCGGATCCCGGACCCTGTCTAAGGCACAGGCGTTCGCGAAAGAGAACGACATCCCCGCCGCAGGTGCTCACGGAAGCTACGAAGAATTGGTTGCCGACCCGAACGTGGATGCCGTGTATGTCGCGACGCCCCACGTGCGCCACCACGAAGACGCGCTACTCGCGCTGAACGCGGGTAAGCCCGTCCTAGTGGAAAAAGCATTCGCCATGTCCACCGCAGAGGCCAAAGAGGTCTTCGATACGGCCCGCGAAAAGGGACTGTTCGCGATGGAAGCCATGTGGAGCCGTCACCTTCCCCACTACCACTTCATCCGCGACGCAATCGCGAACGGCCGCCTGGGTAACCTGGTTGAAGTCACCGCCGACCACGGCCAGCGCCTCACCCACATCCCGCGCCTAGTGGAGCCATCCATGGGTGGCGGAGCCATGCTGGACCTGGGCGTCTACCCCGTCTCTCTGGTCGAAATGACGCTGGGGAAGCCCGGGGAGCAGAACGCCCTCGGACGCCTCTCCGAACGCGGGATCGACGTGGGAGACGTTGTCATCGGCAAGCACGACGGGGCACTGTCCGTCGCGACCTGCCAACTGGACGGGATCAGCCCCACGCAGGCAACCCTGACGTTCGAGGGCGGAAGTATCGTCATGCCCACCCAGTTCTACCGCCCCACACAGGTGAGCTTGCGCGTTTACGACCTCGACCCGAAGACGGGCGCCGCAGGGAACCTTCGGAAGGCCAAGTGGGACGCGCGGATCGTCGGTGGGTTCCAGTATCAGGCCGCAGAGGCCGCCCGGTGCATCCGCGCGGGTCTCCTTGAGTCCCCCGTCGTCCCGTGGAACGCCACGCTTGCGGTCCAAGAAATGATGGACGCCGCGTTGGCGCAGGTCGGCGTAACTTACGGGGAACAGTAGGCCCCCAGATTGGTTGAGCCCCGCCGGTCCTACCCGGGCCTAGAGTCCAACCCCGCCCTCATCAATCCGTTCGAGGGCCCGGTGGGGCCGAACCAAGCCCTTGAGTACCAGGGCGTTCGGCCCGACTACCCCGCGCCCGCCTTTGACGCGATTTTGGCGAGGGCGCGCACGGCCGAACCCCACCCCAAGGACCAGTCCCGCCCCAAGGACGGCAGTGCCGACAGGGGCGGGACAAGCGCCACCCAGGGCACACCTCGCGACTTCACGGCCGTCGACATCGGGGCTGGAACCGGGCAGTTCACCGCGGGTTTGGTGGAGAGGGGGATTCGCACAATCGCCCTCGAACCCTCAGGGGCCATGCGCGAAGTCCTTCAAGCTCAGCCTTGGGCAGGCTCCGTAGAAGTGGTGGACGGAACGGCTGAGGACACGGGGCTGCCCGCGTCAAGCGCTAACTTGGTGGTGTGGGCGCAGTGTTACCACTGGCTGGATGTGCGGGCGGCGGCAAGCGAGGCCGCCAGAATCCTACTTCCGAACGGGACGCTCGCGGTTGTCGCCAACCAGTTGGATGTTTCCGTCCCATGGATTCACAGGTTGAGCCGGATTATGCGCTCCGGGGATGTCGTGCGGGCTGAGCGCCCACCGCAGTTGGGTCCCGCATTCGGCGCGCCTACACTCCAGCAGTTCCCCTGGGTGCAGAACCTCACCGTGGAAGAAGTGATGGCGCTGGCGCGAACCCGCTCGTCGTACCTGCACGCGACTGAGGCACGGCGGGAAAAGATGCAGGAAAACCTCGCGTGGTACCTGGCTGAGCACATGGGGTTTGAGCAAGACGCCCTCGTCCACCTGCCGTACGTGACGTTCGTGTGGACGGCCTCGCCCTCGCCAAAATACGCCGACTGAACGCAGACTGACGGCGTCCCTTACGTGCGTATCGTGACGTCGGCTAAGTCCCGCGGCGCGTTCCGCTCCCAGTGGGCTACCTCTTGGCGGTGCCAGGAATCCCAGTGCGCGGCGTAGGTCTCCCCGTCGCGCCCCAAGCCGCGCGCCTTCGCGACGTTCGGGTCCGCCTCCACCCACACGGTCACGTCCGCGTGCTGCGCCGACATGGGCGTCAGCGCACCGCACCCCTCCACGATCCACGCCCCCTGCGCGTCGAAGGGCACCTCTTCGGCAAATCCGTACGTTTCCCAGTCCCAGCGTCGGTACGAGGGCGTCTTTCCAGACACCAGCTCCTCCGTCATCCGCGTACCTTCCGCCAGTCCCTCCCACCCGGGCGCCCAGTATTCGGAGCCGTAAACGGGCGCGTCAAGGGCCTCCCCCAGCACCTGTGCAAGCGTAGTTTTGCCAGACCCGGAGGGCCCGTCGATAAGAATGTGGACGGGGGTGGCAGGCGTAGCGAGGCCCTTTTGCCGCAGCTGCCCCAGTATCTGTTGGACGCCGCGCCTTACGTCCTCGCTAATCATCGCGCGATCCCGAAAAGCGTGAACTGTCCGGTTAGGGCGGATGCGACCAACGCGATTGCGGGAACGGCTAGGGCGATTAGCATCATGACCACGTCCGCCCTGCTCAGCACGGAGTCGCGAGCGTTGGTTCGCAGGATGTCTGACCCGAACCCGCGCGCCTCCATGGAAACGGACAGTGCTTCCGCGCGACGCAGGGCGAACGTGACTAGCGATAGCGCGGACCGGGCGAAATTCGTCCCCTTGAGTCCGCGGGAGCGACGTGCTCGGTGCAGTGCCTGCCAATCAGAAAGCATGAGGCCGACCATGCGGATCGCGGCCAGTGACGATAGGACGAAGCGCGATGGTAGGTGAGCGACTTGGGTGAGGGCGTCGGCGACTTCGGTTGATCCTAGGCTCGGCAGAATTACCACCGCTGGCATGCCGACCGCGAAAACGCGCAGCGCTATTGAGATCGAAAGGGTCACGGAGTTCTGGCTGATCACCACGGGGCCCCAGGCGGCATAGATCTCTCCGGCTGGTGCCGCGTAGAGCAGCATAGAGACTGCCGCTAGGGGCGCCGCGAACAGGAGTGGGGAAATCCGGATGAAAAACTGGCGAGGGCGCAGGCCCGCAAGCGGCAGCAATAGAAGCTCAAGGGCAACCGCCACGCCGGCGCTCACGGGGTCGATTGTGGCCATTAGGGGCAGGGTCATCACGAAAAGTGCCAGGAGGGCAATGGCGGGGTTCACCCGGGAGAGCGCACTGGTTTTGGGGGCGTGTGGAGGGGACGCGGGCGCGGGGGGCCCGGCCGGAGACGCGGCTTGGTTCGGCGCGCCCCGATATGCGTCCGCTTGGTCACCCGCGACCGGCAGCTCCTGCGCGACGCGCAGTTCGCGGGGCCGCAGCTCTAGGACCTGTTCACCGAGCGCCTCCACCAGGTACCGGTCGTGCGTCACCGCTATCAGCGTGACACCGCGGCTTCGCGCGTCCTTCAGCAGGCCCACCAGTTCGCACCATGTGTTGAAGTCTTGGCCGAAGGTCGGCTCATCTAAAACGACCACGGAGGGCGATGCGATCAACGCGGTCCCGACTCCCAATCGGCGCCTCTCACCGCCCGAAAGAGAAAGTGGATGGGCCTTCCGCAGGTGGCGTAGGCGCAGGCGGTCAAGGTAAATCTCAACTAGCTCTTCGCGTTCCGCCTGCTCCATGCCAAGCAGGCCTGGCCCAAGCGAGAGTTCTTCCTCCACACTTGACGTCACGAACTGGTACTGGGGTTCTTGGAAAACCATGGAGATGCGGCCAAGCAACTCTCCCGGGTCCCACTCAATGGGCTCTGAACTGGACACTTGCGCCCCATCCAGGGTGGAAGTGAGGGAGTTGCCCGCCTCCACCTTCCCGGCGGCAGGTGCCAGCAACCCGGCCAACGTGAGCGCCAGTGTCGTTTTCCCGACGCCGTTGGGGCCGACCACGCAGGTGGAAACGGCCTGGGGAAACTGGTGGTTCAGGTCCTTCTGGGGAGATTCCGCGCCCGGGTACCCTACGGCCAGGTCCGCCATGGAAAGCGCAACGCCTCCCGTTGGTGCGGGCCTTCCCACGGGGGATGCAACGTGGTCCAGTGGGTTTTCCCCGGGCAGCCAAACGCCCGCCTCCAGGAGGGCGTCGCGGTGCTGCGCAATCACTTGCACCGGGTCTCCATCAGCGATTATGTGCCCGCGGGTCATCACAATCATGCGGTCAACGTGTGGCAGCCAGGGGCCGATGTTGTGCTCGACAATCACCAGCGTGGCGCCCGTGTCGCGGTTAAGGGCGAGGGCGGATTCACGCACATCATCCGCCCCCTCCGGGTCCAGGTTGGCGGTGGGTTCATCCAACAGCATGACCTGCGGGTTCATTGCCAGCGCGCAGGCCAACGCCAACCGCTGCTTTTCACCGCCGGATAATTCTGAGGTCGGGTGCGCCAGCGGGTAGTGAAGCCCCACCATCTTCAGTGCTTCAGAAACACGCGGCCAGATTTCCTGCTGTGGGATGCCCAGGTTTTCCAGACCAAAAGCGACCTCGTCCCCAATCCTCCCCATGACACGCTGACTTTCGGGGTCCTGCTGGACCAGGCCGACACGCCCTCGTACCCGCGGGGATTGGGCTGGAAGCTGGTCCACGGTCAGGGTGCCGCGCGCCTCACCGCCATCAAGGTCCAAAACTCCAGCCAGTCCGTGTAGAAGCGTCGACTTGCCGCTACCGGAACTGCCCACGAGCAGCACCTTCTGGCCCGCCGGGATATCCACATCGACGCCCTCGACAGCCCAGGCTTTGCGTCCCGGGTGGCGCCAACCCCAGCCTTCCGCGCGGACGGTCGGCTGGGCCAGCGTGGCGGATTCTGCATGGGGCGAGGGCGTCGTCATGTCACTAAACCCTCTTCTGAAGTTCCGCCCCCGCGGCGAAACGTCCCAGGGCACCGGCCTTTGCTAATGCAACGACCAGATAATAGGAGCCGAGTCCCGCAATGACGACGCCGGAGATGATGGTTGCCGACCAGTAGGTGACGTTGAACAGAAGGGACTTGGCGAAGTTTCCGCTGGTGACGCCTTCTAAGAGCATGGCGCCAACACCCGCCAGTCCGCCGGCCAGTGCGGCAACTGCGGGTGTGTACTTCATGTAGCGGAATAGTGCGAACGCGATTTCTGCGCCGGCGCCTTGCATGAGACCCGCGACCAGCGCCTCGGGTCCCCACTGGGAACCAAGGCCCATGGAAACAACGGCAGCCAAGGTCTCAACAAAGATGGCGGCGCCCGGTTTACGAATGATTAGCGCCCCGACTGGGCCACCCATGAGCCAGACGCCAGACACAATCCCGCCAACTCCAGGAGTCAGTGCATCCAGCGCCGAAAAAGCTGCGTAACCCACCTGATTCCACAAAAAGAAGACCAGACCAAAGACGGTCCCCAAAACGGCTGCGGTAACTATGTCAACAACGCGCCAACTGAATCTATTAGCGGTCATGTTCTCCTCCACGGACTAACTGAAACCCACTTTTCATAGCCGCGGAATGCCTTCCTACGCCGGTACTAACCGGATCAGGTTCGACGGTCGGGAACTGCTGTTCCCCTCTCACCCCCGCATCAGGGGCCCCGTGGCTACTTACAGCGTAGCCCGCCGGCGCTGCAAAAGGGAAAGAGAGTCGCACAACACCGAGGATCTTGACAGCAGGTGTGGCGCATGTTGCCTATAGTTGGCTTGGGTCATCTCCTAACAAAATTGAAGGATTTTACATGCGTATTGGTGTACCGGCGCAAAAGGCGGACCAACCCTTAGTTGGTGCCACACCCGACACAGTGACGAAGCTGATCAAGTTGGGTTATTCCGTCCTCGTTCAAAGTGGGGCGGGGGACCTATCTTCCTACCCCGACTACCAATACGAAGAGGCCGGCGCGCAGATCGTGGGGCGCGATGAGGCGCTGGACGCGGACATCGTGCTGACCCTGGACGCACCAGAGCCCTATGAGCTGGACAAGATGCATCCCGGTGCCGTGCTGATCTCCCGTCTTGCTCCGATGCGCAATGAGGAGCTGTTGGAGCAGTTGGCGGCTCGTGACATAACCGCTCTTTCCATGGACGTCGTTCCCAGGATTTCTAGGGCGCAGGCCATGGACGTTCTGTCTTCCCAAGCGAACGTGGCTGGATACCGGGCAATCGTGGAGGCCGCGAACCAGTTCGGTCGTCTTTTCACGGGGCAGGTGACGGCGGCTGGGAAGATGCCTCCGGCGTCCGTCTACGTGATCGGGGCGGGCGTTGCCGGGCTTGCCGCAATCGGTACGGCCAACTCCATGGGCGCTGAAGTTTACGCTTCAGACGTGCGCCCAGAGGTTGCGGAACAGGTCAACTCAATGGGGGCCAGGTTCGTTGCCCTACCGTCCGCGCAAGAGAAGTCGACAGACGGATACGCCAAGGAAATGACGCAGGACCAGGCGGCATTGGCGAACCAGGTGTACGCCAAGCAGTCGGCTGCCTCCGATATTGTCATCACCACCGCAAACATTCCCGGGCGCAAGTCCCCCATCCTGCTTGACGATGCAGCGATTGCCGCGATGAAACCCGGAAGTGTCATCGTGGACATGGCCGCGGCAAACGGTGGGAACACCACGAAGACCGTGCCGGGTGAAAAAGTCGTTACCGACAATGGCGTGACCATCATCGGTTGGACGGACCTGGCGGGGCGCCTGCCAACCCAGTCATCCCAGCTCTACGCCCAGAACATTGTGAACCTCCTGAAGCTGATGACGCCGGACAAGGACGGACAGCTGGTCATCGACCTGGAGGATGAGATTGTTCGGACCATCACGGTCACGGATGACGGGCAGATACTGTGGCCGCCACCGCCCATTCAAGTGTCGGCCGCACCCGCTGCGGAGACAAAGGACCCCATTGACCACGCTAAGGCTGCGGCTGAGGCGTCGCGGGAAGCTGCGGCTGCGAAGCAGAAGCGTTTCGCGTGGATGTTCGCGGCTGGTTTGGCGGCCGCCGCCCTCGTCATGGTGACGCCCTCCCTGGCACTGGGTCACTACATGGTGTTCGTGTTGGCGATCGTGGTTGGTTTCTACGTGATCACCGGTGTTGCCCACTCACTGCACACACCGCTGATGTCTGTCACGAATGCGATCTCCGGCATAATCCTGGTTGGCGCGATCAGCCAGATCGGGTCGGACAACCTAGCGGTCACCATCATCAGTTTCATTGCGATTGTGGTTGCGTCCATCAATATATTTGGTGGGTTCCGCGTGACTGCTCGCATGCTGACCATGTTCCAGAAGGGCTGAAATAGAAGATGAATGCACTGATCATGAATACTGTTCTTCCCGCACTGGCAGCCGACACGTTCTCCAGCCCCTCCTACTGGACCGGCCACGTCGTCACCTTGGCGTACATTGTGGCCGCCATCCTGTTCATCCTTTCTCTGCGTGGTCTCTCCTCCCATGAGACGTCGCGCCACGGAAACAACATGGGAATCATCGGGATGGGGATCGCGCTTGCGGCCACCATCTTGGCGGCACTGTCATCCGGGCCGGGACGCGGTGTACTCACAACCGCGCTGCTGATCGCTGTTGCCATGCTGATTGGCGCGGGCATTGGCCTGTGGAAAGCCGCAAAGGTTGAGATGACCGGGATGCCGGAGCTGATCGCGTTGCTGCACAGCTTCGTGGGCCTTGCGGCCGTCCTGGTTGGCTACAACTCTTTCCTGGCCCCGGACGCCGAAGCGATTGCGCTGGGCGGCTTCCACCTTGGAGAGGTTTTCCTTGGCGTCTTCATCGGCGCTGTCACACTCACCGGCTCCGTGGTTGCCTACCTGAAACTGTCGGGGAAGATCTCCGGCGCGCCACTGATGCTGCCTGGCCGTAACTGGCTGAACCTGGGCGCCATCATCGTCTCCATTGTCCTGATGGGCTGGTTCATCGCGGTTGGCCACGGCTGGGGCGCGTGGGTTCCGTTCATCTTGATGACGATCATCGCCCTCGCACTGGGCGTCCACCTGGTTGCTGCGATCGGTGGCGGCGACATGCCGGTGGTCGTGTCGATGCTGAACTCCTACTCCGGCTGGGCTGCTGCGGCCGCCGGTTTCATGCTGAATAACGACCTGCTGATCATCACCGGCGCGCTGGTCGGTTCATCCGGTGCGTTCCTGTCCTACATCATGTGCCGCGCCATGAACCGCTCCTTTATTTCCGTGATCCTGGGTGGGTTTGGAACTGGAGAGTCCACGGAGGCTTCTGGGGACGAGGACGGGGAGCACCAAGAAATCAACGCCGAGCAAGTTGCCGCGATGCTGGCCGGTTCACGCAAGGTGATGATCACCCCGGGTTACGGCATGGCGGTTGCGCAGGCGCAGTACCCGGTCGCGGAGCTAACGACCGCGCTGCGCGAAATGGGTGTTGACGTGGAGTTTGGCGTGCACCCGGTCGCAGGTCGCCTACCTGGACACATGAACGTCCTGTTGGCTGAGGCGAAGGTTCCCTACGACATCGTGAAAGAAATGGATGAGGTCAACGATGATTTCGCGGACGTTGATACCGTCCTAGTCATCGGGGCCAACGACACGGTGAACCCAGCCGCGGAAGAGCCGGGCTCCCCCATTGCCGGCATGCCGGTTCTGAAGGTGTGGGAATCGAAGAACGTCATCGTTTTCAAACGCTCCATGGCCACTGGCTACGCGGGCGTGCAGAACCCATTGTTCTTCAAGGAGAACACGCACATGCTGTTCGGCGACGCGAAGGCGTCTGTGGACAACATTCTGTCGGCGGTGAAGCAGAACGCGTAATTAGTACGAGGGCGCCCCGGTCCGGTTTCGTTCCGTGCCGGGGCGTTTTTGTGCTCGGTTTCGTTCGCACGCTCGCTGTCGCCCTTTGTGCTCGGTTTCGTTCGCGCACTCGCGGTCGCCCTTGTGCTCGGTTTCGTTCGCACGCTCGCGGTCGCCCTTGTGCTCGGTTTCGTTCGCGCACTCACTGCCGCCCTTATGCTCGGTTTCGTTCGCGCCCCCGCTGTCGCATAGCTATAGGGGCCGATCCAAGACGATACCGACGATCTGAGCCGTGCAGGGACCAATTTGGCCCGCCACCATGGCCAAAGAGGCTCTTCATGAAAGAGGCTGTAGAAGGGTCAGTCGGTCCCTCTTGGGCCTGGTTGGTTGGTTCGTGACACAGCGTTCGACGGCGGGCACAGTTAGCTGGACGGCCTGTTTTTGGGCACAACGTTGCATTTTGGGCACAACGATTAGCTGAACGGCCTGTTTTTGGGCACAACGTTGCATTTTGGGCACAACGATTAGCTGAACGGCCCCTTTTCGGGCACAACGTTCACAAATCGCCAGCGAACGTCGTGGAGCTAACGATGTGGCACGAAACTAACGATGTTCCCGGGCACAACGTTCACCAACGGGCACATCGTTGCACTTTGGGCACAGTTAGCTGAACGGCCTGTTTTCGGGCACAACGTTCACCGACGGGCACATCGTTGCATTTTGGGCACAACGATTAGGCGTGTTAGTCCAACGCACCTTGTGCACGCACACAACGTGCGTCCGATCAACACATCGTGTGTTCAACTGACACAACCTGTGTTCAACCTGCCCACCCAAGCCTCACGCGCAGCCTGCAGCACGCGGTCAAGCACAGAAATAGTCAAGATGGCACGCGAACCCCCAAGATGGCCATGCCATCTCGGACCATCCAGAGCCAACTTGATCCGTGCCATGCCATCTCGGCCCATCTAGAGCCAACTTGATCCGTGCCATGCCATCTCGGCCCATCTGGAGCCAACTTGGCGATATCTGACGCTTGGGAGCCAAAGGCACAGGGCTGCCAAGGCACCAACAAAGCCACTAACCCGCCACCAACTAACCTGCCCACAGCCCCTTTTATAAAGAGCCGCCAAAGAAGACCTTGAAACGGGCCGAGACGAGCCTAACCTCTCTCGAAACTACATAGCGGGGCCGAAACTACATACGGGGACGCAAAATAGCAATAAAAACGCTGTGATTTTTGCCCGCTATGTAGTTTTGGCCCCGCTATGTAGTTTCGAGGGGTTTTTCCTATCTGCCGTCTGTGCCAGCATCCGCCATGAAAAAAGGGGGCATCACTCAAACAGTGCAACAGACATCCGGTCAGCGCGCCCGTGGCACCCGGTCAGCGCGCCCGCGATACCCGATCAGCGCGCCCGCGCGCTCGCCGATCGCCCTCGCCCGCGTATTTGCGACGTCCTTGACGAACTTACGCGACCGCGACCAGTTCTTCTTTGTGCTCCATTGCGGTTTGCACCAAGATCGGCAGGTGGTCGCTGGACCCACGATCTAGCGTCTGAACGCTATCCACGCGCAGACCCGCGGACGTAGCGAAGTCATAGTGACCGCGGAACACCTTGTAACGGTTGTATGTGCGCCGGTCGCTGATCGTTAGATCGTAACCAGCATCGCGCACATGGCGGTCCAGCTTGTCCTTGAACACCGGGTAGTTGTAGTCGCCCACCATCAGCAGGGGCAGGCCTGGGCCGATCTTGTTCAACTCAAAGAGCGCCGTGTCAATCTGGTGCCGACGCAGTTTGTTGCGTGCGGTCAGTGGGGCCGCGTGAAATGAGGCGGCAACTAGGTCAAGGCCGGTAGCGCGGTCATGCAAGCGCGCCCCAAGCAGACGCTCATGAGCGGGCGCCAAAACGCGGTCGTGCAGCGACTTCTTGAGCTGGAACGTGTGCGCAGAGCGGACCTTCAGTCGTTCATCGCGAACGTACATTGCCAGACCTAGACGGTTCTTTTCCGTGGCATGGACAAGGCTCATTGCGCCAAGACGCTCCGGGAGGGCCCCAGGATCTGCTTCTTGCAGGCACAGAATGTCGGCGCCGTGATTTGCAGCCAGCTCACCTATCTCAGTGATTGCACGGTTTTTACGCAGGTTGTAGCTGATTGTTTTCACGCGTCACCCTCCGACTTTAGGCTTTTCAGTGCCTCTTCCCTCAGTCTATTTGGGACCCATGACCCACTGTCCAGAGGAAACCCCGTTATGTGACCAGAAACAACTTGTAGCGGCGCGATATATCAGGCGCGATATATCCGGAAGGGTGGTGGTTAGTTGAACTCAAACTCCACTTCGACCTCGACCGTCGCGTTCAGCGGTAGGGCCGCGACCCCAACCGCGGAGCGCGCGTGGCGGCTACCGAACACAATCTGCAGGAGGTCGGAGGCGCCGTTGATGACCGCCGGCTGCGCGAAGTAGTCATCACTGGACGCCACGAAGCCTATGACTTTGACGGCGCGGACAAGACGATCAACCCCACCTACCGCGTCGGCCGCGGCTGCCAGGGCGTTGAGGGCGCACTGCTTAGCGCCCTCGTACGCCTGTTCATCCGTCACCGCCAGCGTCCCGCAACGCCCCGTCACCATCAGTTCCCCATCCCGCATGGGAAGCTGCCCTGAAGTGCGCACAATATTTCCAACAATGACTGCGGGCGCGTATGCGGCAACGGGGGCGGGGACGTCTGGGAGTTCAATGCCCAGTTCCTGCAAACGCGTCGTAATGCTCATGATTTTGCCTCCCAGCGGGGTCTGCCAGCGATGTTGGAAACTAACGCCCATTTTATGACCTTGGGAACCAAAAGTGCGGATGGCGTGGCTCCGGTATCAAAGGGCAGAGATATTAGGTACCGTGTCCTATGTAGTTTCAACTTGCATAGAAGTACCCAGCGGATTCCCGCGGTGTGCAACGAAGAAGTTTTACTGCAACGAAAGCCCGACGGGCCTTCGTTCACACCTAGCGGCAAAAGAAAAGAGTATCCGCATGGCTGATCGCACCACTGGTGTCGTCAAATGGTTCCACAGCGAAAAGGGCTACGGCTTCATTAGCCCCGACGACGGTTCGGAAGACCTGTTCGCGCACTTCAAGAACATTCGTCGTGAGCGCGATGGGCGTTTGGACCTCGAAGAGGGCCAGCACGTTGAGTTCTCGGTCGAAGAGGGTGACAAGGGTCTGCTCGCTGCAGACATCGTCATTCTTGACTGATAGACCATGATTCCCTGATCTTCCACTGCCGGACTGCGTCCGTGCAGCGCTAGTTCAGGGGCCATCTTCGGAGGGTGGCAAACTAACGGACCCCCAGCTGTAACAGGCTGGGGGTCCTTTGCGTTCTAGGGCGGAAGACCGCGTGGCGCGGAGGGTTGCCTGGTGCAGGCCGCCACTGGCATCGACTACGACACGGGAGACGCTCCGGCCATGGCTGCTGAAACCACGGATGAGGGCGTAGAGCTTGGGTCCGATTCTGTGAGCAAGGACGGAGGTCTTGGCCCTGATCCCTCGGGTGAGGGCGTAGACCTTGGTTCCGATCCAACCGATGAGCGCAGTCCGGGCCAGAAACGTCACGATGCGTTGGCGATGGCTCTGAGTGTTACGTTGGCAGACCGGGACCTTCCTGTGCTGCAAGGCGCCAGCGCCACCATTGTCGTAGAGGTCAAACAGGAGAATCTCAACAATGCCAATGCCGTGGGCTGGCTGATTGACCATAATGGGGATCCAACTCCTATTCCTATGCGCAGTGTTCATTCCTTGTCCTGCAACGCTAATATTCAGGCGGTCGTGCGGAACAGCTTGGGGAAGATTACGGGACTCGGGTCACCACAGCGCCTTTTCACTGCCAATCAACGTCGGGCAATTTCTCTGCGGGATGGTGGTTGTGTGATTCCGGGGTGCAACACCCCGGCCGCATGGTGCGAAGTACACCACGTCACCCCCCATTCCCATGGAGGACCGACACACACTGACAACGGAGCATTACTCTGTCGATCCCACCACGCGAACATCGATACCAGTGGTTGGGAAATCCAAATGCAAAAAGGTATTCCCTTTGTTAAGCCGCCGGCCTGGATAAGTCGGCTTCATCCCGATGACACTAGGCGATCTTGGCTCAACCACGTGATGGCGGATCAAACCAGACAGATCCAAGAAAAACTGGCGCGCCGAAAACGGCGAAACGGTCCGCCGAAACATGTGGCGTGATGATGGCGACGGAGATGACGACGGAGAGGTTTGGACGAGGACGAGGACGAGTACGGGCACGGGAATGAGCCCCAGTACGGGGACGAGGGCGAGTACGAGGCCGTGTCCTCGAGGTGTCTTGCGTGCGCCCGGCGAAACATTCTGCACGGCGTGCGGTGTCCAGCGCACGCCCTGTGGAAATCATCGATCTATCCCCAATTTGCCACCGGTAACGAAACCCGCGCCCCGACCCGGGCACAATGGTTAGATGAACACGCCCTCGACTCCCGGACGCCGAGCCGGCTCCCGTGCTGGCCGCGGAGGGAAGCCGCTGCTGTTGAGAATGGTCGCGCTGGCGACGCTCGCTCTCGCCGTGTGGCTGTTCCTCCCGTCGATGCTGTCTGGTTTCCAAGCCGCCGGTGGTGGCACCAGCCCAAAAACGCCCTCGACCGAAGCCGAACGGCAGCTCGCGGCCCTTGAAATAGTGGCCGACGGGGGCAGCGGGGAGGCGCCACCTTACTCTCGCTCTCAGTTCGGGGATGGATGGGGGGACCTTGATGGCGACGGGTGCTCCACCAGGAACGAAATCCTTTCGCGCGACCTGACGGAAGTCGTGTACCGGGGCGGGACCAACGACTGTGTTGTGGAATCGGGCATTTTGGATGACCCCTATACCGCCACCACCATCCAGTTTCAACGTGGAGAGACGACCAGCCAGATGGTGCAGATCGACCATGTTGTTGCGTTGGCTGACGCGTGGAACTCTGGCGCGTGGCAATGGGAAACGGAACAGCGCCTGCAGTTTTCGAATGACCCGCTGAACCTGCTGGCCGTGGATGGTGACGCCAACCAAGAGAAGGGGGCAGCGACGTTTGACCAGTGGGTCCCCACGAATAAGAAGGTGCACTGCGAATATGCCGCGCGGCAAGTCATCGTCAAGTACAAGTGGGGCTTGGCGGTAACACGGTCGGAGCACGACGCCCTCGCCCAAACACTTGCGAAATGCCCGGAACAGGCGATACCCGATGGGTGACTAGGAAGACATCGGGGCGAGGGCGTAACCAACCCTTCGTCTGGGCCGTCGGCGGTCCACACGCGCGCCGGGCGAGGGCGTGCCGGTACGGAGACGAGCGGGAACGGGGGCGGCCGTGAAGACTAGACCAACAGCGTGCCGCATCCAACCAGCACCGCGCTAATGGCCGACCGCCACATTTGATACTCTCACGGGGGCCACTTCCGCGCGCACCTCACGGGCCGTCCACGGACATGGGCTCCGGTGCGTCAACTCTTGGCGCTACTCAAAGAATCGAGGGACGAACGTGCCAGACCTTCAAACCGCATCCCAAAGGACGCCGAGTCAATGGGCAGCGCTAGTCGCGTTGGGGCTCGGAGCCGGCTTCCTGTCGGGGATGTTTGGCGTCGGCGGCGGGATCCTGATTGTGCCGGGTCTTATGATGATCGCCCACTTCTCGCAAAAACTGGCCTCCGGCACTTCACTGACCGCGATCGTGCCGCTGGCCGCGGTCGGCGTCATCTCATACGCCATGGCCGACTCCGTGGCATGGGTCGCCGCTATCTTCTTGGCCGCCGGCGCGATGATCGGCTCCAAAATCGGTACCCGCCTGCTGGCCATAGTCCGTCCGAAACCGCTCCAGATCTTTTTCGCCCTCTTCATGGGGGTCGTGATAGTGAGCCTGTACCTGGTGGTGCCGGTCCGCGGTGAACAACTGGTTATCACTGTTGGCGCGGCGATTGGGTTGGCCGTCCTCGGCCTAGTTACGGGCATCCTGTCCGGACTTTTGGGAGTTGGAGGCGGCGTCATCATCGTTCCCGCGCTCATGTTCTTCTTCGGCGCCAGCGACCTAATCGCGAAGGGCACGTCCCTGCTGGTGATGATTCCGTCTGCGCTGGTAGGGACGACCACGAACATCAAAAACAAGAACGTGGACCTGCCCGCGGCGCTGACCGTCGGCGTGTCCGCAAGCGCGACAACCTACTTAGGGTCCATCGCGGCGCAGAGTACCTCCCCGCGCGTGGCCAACATCTTCTTCTCCATCTTCCTGGGCGCCGTCGCCATTCAGATGCTGGTCAAGGCACTTCGAGGGCCCAAGCCGTCACAATCCGTCCAACGGTAAGACGCCCTGCCCACCAGCCACACCGTTCGCGCCACCCAGATTCGGGTCGAGGGCGGAAGCCGGGGCCCGGCCAGAAGAGTCCAGCGCGGAAGCCGCCCGGCCAGAGGAATCCAGGGCAGAAACCGCCGGATCATACGGGTCGATCAGCCCAGGAAAGTTGTTACGCGCATTCCCAACCGCGGGTCTCACCATACGGGGTATCAGCGGTGGTGGCGGGAGCTCTCGGATCAACTCTGCCACCGTCTCCTTATCCACAAGACCAGGGTCCATCCACGCTCCCCAGAGAGAACTGGGCACAAATAGCGGCATCCGATTGTGGATAAACGCTAGGGGCTCACTGGCCGCCCTGGTGAGCAGTGCGACGGTGGGGGCACCTTCCTCCGAGTACTCCCAGATGCCAGCCATCGCCATAATCGGCTCGCTCCCCACAGGGGCCGCGCGCCCCTCGCGGTCGGCCAGACTGAAGAAGTACGGCTGCTTCTTACCATCGGGCATCTTCCGCCACTCAAAATAACCGTTGGTTGGCACCAGACAGCGGCGGCGCGAAGCCGCACCCCGGAACACCGGCTTGGAGGTCACCGTTTCGGAACGCGCATTGATCAGGGGGCGGAACCCCTCCTTCGCCCAAGACGGAACGAAACCCCACTGCTGGAGCCCAAGCCGCCTCGTTTCGGAAGCTGCCACGGCGCGCGCCTCGCCCTCGCCCTCGATCTCACCCCCACGTTCACCCTGGTCACCCGGGGTTTGGCCGCCAGGAACGGCGCCCGCGTCGCCCTCGCCCAACTCCTCCCGAGGCACGTTCGCCGTCACCGCGCGGATGAGCTGGGAGGGCGCCTGGTTATACGCCGCCTGATGCTCCCCCTCCAGGACATCGATGTCGAACAGGGACACCAACTCAGCATCATCGCTGAACATCGTGAATCTTCCGCACATGGTTCACTCACCGTTTTCGTGTCGGTCGGAGGTCTCCTCGACCTCGTCCATCTCATTCTCCAGTCCGGCGAGGGCGTCCGGCGGATTCGGGCCCGGCTCCGGCAAGCCCGGCCGGGTCGCCAAAAGCCGTTTGAGCTGCGAGGGCGTAAGGGACAGGCTCCAGTCACTATGAACCGGGAGCTGCCAGCGCCGCCAGTGGGCCAGTACGGTAAAAGAGGAGCCGACCACCGTCGCGGCAATCATCCCAACCGTGGAATAGCCCATCGTGTAAAAACCCACCATCACCGCCGCGGAGACGAGGGCGGGCGTCGCATACAGGTTGTTCCCGCCAAAGACCTGCGGAACATTCCCTGCGGTCACGTCCCGGATCATCCCGCCACCGACCGCGGTGGTAATCCCCAGAAGCAAGGCCGGCATGATGCCGAAACCCGCGGCCAGTGTCTTCATGGCACCCGTGGCCGCCCAGCATCCCAGCACGACTCCGTCCGCCAGGATCAGGGCCACCACCCAAGAGCGAGACTCCAGTTTCCACAGGAACGCAATGGCCGCCCCGATGAGAGCTGTGGATATGTAGAGGGGGTCCGTAATCGCGACCGGCGGCCCAACCTGCAGCATGACGTCGCGGACAATTCCGCCAGCCATCGCTGACATCACCGCCAACACCACGAATCCGACGGCATCAAAATGCTTGGAGCGCGCCAACTTTCCACCCAGGATCCCGTTCAGCACAACCCCTGTCAGATCGATGACCCGGAAGACATCGTCAAATGCGATGCCGTAGATGCTCTCTAACTCCATCCGCAAACCTTTGTCTCAGACGTCGGTCAACGAGCGTCAACGAACAGACGTTACTCCTGAACCTCTTCCACCGTGGTTACGCGTGCCTCAACGACCAGGGGGCCCTTTCCGGCGCCCGCGATTTTCTGGTAGACGGTGCTGGCCGCACGATCCGTCATCTTCTCTCCCTGAGAACGGACGAGCTCCGATACGTTATACGCCGTCGCCTCAATCGGAGCAGACACGACGCGTGTGCCGCGTAGCCACCGCATTCCTGCGCGGAACGTCTCATACGGCTTCGGACCGGCCTTGGAACCCAGCAGGAAGCCGACCACTAATCCCGCCCCTAAAGTCAACCTGGTTCGCATTGGTCTGCCCACTCCTTTTCGGCGCTGTCGGTGTCAGCTCACTGACGGATACAGGCAGCGCAGTTTCTCTTCCACAATCCTACCGGCGCCATCCTTACCTTGAGAGACGCGCACGTCCAAGGTGGCGACCAGGGCGGTTGGGCGCCCGTGTCCCGTGCAGACCACCGCCAGGTCCCCACGCCGCGGCAGGTCTCCGTCCTCAGGGTAGACATCCAGCGGGCTTGCCAACACCAGGGTCCCTTTTGCGAGTAACTCCTCTAACTTCGCGTCCGACTCCCCGATCGTGTCCCCCAGGTGCATCCACGGCGGCTCCACCGACGACGCCTGCTGCTGCCCAAATATGCCCTCCAACGTTGCCCAGCCAACCTTGTCCCTTGCAAAGGACCAGAATTCGGTCACTTTGTCGGCATCCGGGCTGTTCACGAATGAGTCTTGGTTTCCCGTCTCGTTTGTCTCCATTGGTACACACTAGGCCAGTATTGTTTCGCTGACGACAAAATCTTGGGCGTTGCCATGAGTCGGCGGTGTGTTTGTCGGAGGGGTTAGGTACGTTGGTTGTGTGGCAGAGGTTGAGATCAACACCCCTCGCGGCTTGACGCTAAGGGGAACTTTCGTGAACCCGGTTGACTCTACGGATGCGGCCGTGCTGTTCTCTCATGCCTTCCTCTGTGACCGGATGTCCAGCCCGCATTTCCCGCTTCTGGCTGCAAAATACCGCTCGCTTGGCTACGCCACCTTAATATTTGACTACTCCGGACACGGAAGTTCCGATGATGACCCCATCACGTCGGAGGCGCGTGTGGAGGATCTCCGGGCAGTCTCCGGTTGGCTTGAAGACCAGGGGTTCAGGCGGCAGATACTGCATGCCCATTCCTCCGGTTCTATATCTGCATTGCGTGCAGCGCCAAGGGCCGTTCAGACCATGCTGCTGTCCAGTCCCGTGATGGGGCCCTTGGACTTTGACTGGGAAGCCATCTTTTCCCCGGAGCAGTTGGAGGATCTGGAGAAGCGTCAGGAAACGCTCATTCTTGAGGACATGCCAAGTGGACGCTCCTACCTCCACGTGACTCCCCAAACCCTGATCGACCTTTCCTTGAATACGCCGGAGTCGCTGCTGGCGGACGTCACTAAGCCGATCGCCCTCGTATACGACCGGGCAGACGTCGCACGCGGGATGGATGACGGCGGGATGGAAGCCTTCCCGTTGCTCCAGCAGGGGTCGCGTCTGGACGTGGTGCAGGAGGGGGATTTCAGTAGTGAACACGACCTCTCGGCGCTATGGGCAATTGCGAAGACGTGGGCGGAGCGGCAGGTGCCGGTGAGGACGCGCACGCAATGAGCAGGCCGTCCTCCGGGGCGGGGCGAGGGCGGAAGGGGTCCGACGAAGGGCGCGGGGAGGCGGCCCGCCAAACGGGATCAGGCCAAGCCGGACGGTCACGCCAGACCGGGCAGCCTCGCCAAAGCGGGCAGTCACGCCAAACCCGGCGCTCCCGCAGGCCTCGTCGCCCTCGCCCCGAAACCCCGCGGGACTACACGTTCAGCCCATCCCAACTAGCAGCGCGGGCCGCAGCGTTGCCGGTCATGACGTATCCGGATTTGCCGGTGAGTGCTCGCAGAGGGGACATTGCCGCCGCCATCCGGGAAAACCAGGTCGTAATTGTCGCGGGAGAGACGGGGTCGGGGAAGACGACCCAGTTGCCCAAGATTTGTCTGGAGTTGGGGCGTGGGATCTCCGCGATGATCGGACACACCCAGCCGCGGCGTCTGGCGGCGCGCGCGGTTGCGGAGCGGATTGCGGATGAGTTGGGCCAGAAGGTCAGCAAAGAAGTGGGTGACATCATCGGCTACCAGGTCCGCTTCACGGATGAGGTGGGGCCGACCACTCTTGTTAAGTTGATGACCGACGGCATCCTGCTGGCTGAAATGAGCGTTGACCCGCTCCTTTCGCGCTACGACACAATCATCGTGGATGAGGCACACGAACGCAGCCTAAACATTGACTTCATTCTGGGATACCTGAGCCGGCTGCTGCCAAAACGGCCGGATCTGAAGGTGATAATCACCTCCGCCACCATCGATTCCCAGCGCTTTGCGGAACACTTTGAGAAGCACAGTGGCAAGCCGGTCCCAGTGATAGAAGTTTCGGGACGTGCCTACCCTGTGGAAATCCGGTATCGCCCACTTTCGGCAGATGTGGCGCCTACGGAGACCGGTCCGGCAGGCAGTGCCCGGGGGGCAGGGGAAGCGGCTCAGGCTGATGCGCTCGATACTTTTGAGACCCTCGGCTATGGCTTGGGGGAGGACTTAGACCTTGAAACCGGTCTCCTCCACGCGGTTGATGAACTGTTGACGGAGGACCGCGGGGACATCTTGGTCTTCCTGCCTGGTGAGCGCGACATCCTTGACGCCACCGCCGCACTCAAAGAGCATTTGGGCAGCCGTTATGTCCGTGACCCCCGCGACCCGCACGGCCCAAACGGGGTGGAGATAGTGCCGCTCTTCGCGCGGTTAAGTGCTGCGGAACAGCACCGCATCTACGCTCCCCACTCACTGCAGCGCATCATCCTGTCCACAAACATCGCGGAAACGTCCCTCACGGTTCCCGGAATCCGGTACGTAATCGACGCGGGGCTGGCGCGCATCAGTAGGTTCTCCAATAAGACCAAGGTGCAGCGGCTCCCCATTGAGCCGGTGTCGCGGGCCTCAGCTGCGCAGCGCTCGGGTCGCGCGGGGCGTACCAGTGACGGCATAGCAATCCGCCTTTACTCGGAGCGGGACTTCAACGCTCGCGATGAGTTCACGGAACCCGAGATCCTGCGCACCTCCCTGGCCGCGGTCATCCTGCAGATGGCGTCCCTGGGCTTGGGTGAGGTGAAGGACTTCCCGTTCCTCGACCCACCGAATCCGCGGGCGGTTCGCGATGGGGTGCAGCTTCTGGTGGAGATCGGGGCCTTAAGCCCGGCAGGTGCCATAACCGCGCTGGGTCGCCGGCTGGCGCAGTTGCCCATAGACCCCCGCCTTGGGCGCATGTTGATTGAGGCTTCGAACAACGGCTGCGCCTCTGAGGTTCTGGTAATCGTCGCTGCGCTTTCCATTCAGGATCCGCGGGAGCGCCCCGTGGACTTCCAGGAGCAAGCCGATCAGGCCCACCGCCGGTTTGCTGACCCGTCCTCCGACTTCATCACCTACCTGAACATGTGGCGCTACCTAAACGTCCAAGCCCGCGACCTGTCGGGAAGCGCCTTTCGTCGCATGTGCCGCAAAGAGTACTTCCACTACCTGCGCTACCGGGAGTGGCGCGACATCGTGGGGCAATTGCGCCAGATGTGCCGCCAGGTGGGGATCCACGTCGACAGCCTGGGTGTGCCTAGCCGCTCTTTCATTGACGCACACCGGGAAGAACAGAACCCTGTAATAAGCGCCGTGTTGGACTACGGTCGCAGCGCCAAGGCAGTGGATGCACAGGAGATTCACCGTTCCATCCTTTCCGGCCTCCTTTCCAACGTTGGTTCCTGGGATGAGCCTAAGAAGGAGTACGCCGGCACGCGCGGCTCCCGGTTCACGATCTGGCCTGGTTCCACCCTGAAGCGCAGACGTCCGGATTGGGTGATGGCGGCGGAGCTGGTGGAGACCTCCCGCCTGTTTGCCCGCACCGTTGCGGGTGTGAAGCCGGAGTGGATAGAGAAGTACGCCCAGAACCTGGTGAAGAAGTCGTATTCCGAACCAACCTGGTCTAGGGCGAAGGGCAGCGCCGTGGTGAACGAGCGCGTGATGCTCTACGGCCTAACCCTGGTCGCCGACCGCCAGGTGCCGTTGGCCTCGCTCAAGGAGACGATCCTTGGGAAAGATTGGTCCCGTTCGGGGTTGGGGTCTGTCGCGGGCGCAACCGCGCAGATGGAAAACCAGTTGAGCAGCCAGCTGGTCGACGAACTGGACACCGCGCGCAGAACCGGCCTGAACACTCAGCTCGGTGCGAACCTCACCGCATCCGCCCTGGCCCGCGAAATGTTCATCACCCACGCCCTTGTGGAGGGTGCTTGGCGTGACAACCACCTAGCGTTTATGAAGCGCAACCGGGATGTCATGGCGGAGGCGGAGCGCCTGTCGGAGAGGATGCGTGACCCCGCCCTCGTGCCGGATGAGGCGGTGCGTTATCGGTTCTTCGACGCGCGGGTGCCCGCGTATATTACATCGGCGGCCTCGTTCGGGAAGTGGTGGAAGGGTAAGGTGACGGAGGCGCCGCACCTGCTGGATTACCATCTTGAGGACCTGTTGCCGGCCGCGTCCCTGGCGGACCCGTCGGCCTTCCCGCAGACGTGGGAGCAGGGCGACCTGAAGCTGGCGGTCTCCTACGCGTTTGATCCGGGTGCGAACGAGGACGGTGTGAGCATCACGATCCCCCTATCCTCCCTTGGGCGCGTCCAGGACACGGGTTTCGACTGGCTTGTGCCGGGGCTGCTGGAAGACCTGTGCGTCGCCATGATCCGCGGGCTTCCTAAAGCCAAGCGGCGGTTCTTGGCGCCCGCGACGCAGACGGGAAAGGAAATCGCGGCCACCTTAGAGCGGGAGCGTCTGGTAGACGAACCTGCCGGACACAGTGGGACCGGCAGAGACAGCGGGACGGACGGACAAGGGGGTCGGGGCGAGGGCGCTGTTGTCGACGGCGGTGCTGTCGGGGGCGGCAAAACCGACGGCGGAGGCAGCGGCTCGGGCGCTGACGGTGACACGTCGAACCCGTACTCTCTGGAGGCGTCGCTAGCGCGACTGCAGAGTTGGGGGGCGCAAAGCGGGTCTATGCGGATGTCCTCGAACAGGCCGGCCTCGACCACGCCGGCGGCCTCGGCCCGATCGTCCTCAACGCCGGCGCCATCTGCGGGCCCGCCACGCTCGACACCGGTGCCACCCGCGGGCCCGCCACCCTCGACAACACCGCCCTCGCCCCCCAAAGACAGCCCGCGGGCCGCGTCCCGCAAGCGCATACGAGCACGGACGTTTGATGAAGAGTTCGCACGCGCGGTCCGAGGGCGGACGGGCATCGACCTGGCCCCCTCCGACCTTGCGGCGGCGCATGCCAGCCTTCCCGCGCACCTCAAGATGGGTTTCCGGGTGGTGGACGACAATGGTGCGATTTTGGGGGCGGACGACTCCCTGATTCGCCTGCAGAAACGGTTCCGCGGGCAATCGACGCGGGCGCTCCAGTCAAGCGTGAAGGAAGCCCTGGAGGCGGCTCGCGCCAAGGGAGCGGCGGGCCCTGCCGGCGGACGTGGTGCAGGACCTGCCGGCGGACGCGATGCGGGACTTGCTGACGGCCCTCCTGGAGGCCCCGGCACGGGCACGGCGAGAAGCGGCGCTGGGGGCACGGCGGGGGGCGTCTCTGCGAGGACGACACCGCCGGAACTTGGTGCGGGCCTAGTCACCTCGAAACTGGACCAACTCCCGCAAGAGGGCCTTCCCCAAGTCGTGGAGGCCACCGATGCGCGCGGGTTGCGGGTGCGCGGATACCCCGCCCTCGTCACGCAAAAAGTTGCCCCCAACGCGACCGTTTCTGTCCAAATCCTCCCCACGCGGGATGAGGCGAACGCCAAGTTCGCGGACGGTCTTGCGGCGCTCCTGCTAGCTGATCTTGCGTTGGAGACCGGGCGGATCACCAGCCGGTGGAGTGGGAATCAGGCGCTGCTGCTGGCGGGCTCGCCGTATCCGGACACGCCCTCGCTGGTGGCGGACGCGCAGGTCGCCGCGCTTCGGCAACTGCTGCGCCGCAAGGACGTTACGCCCCACACGGTACGCGACCAAGAATCATACGTGCAGTTGAGGGACAGTTTACGTGATTTGTTCGAGGACGAGGTCTATCAGGTCCTCACCCGCGTAACCACCGAAGTTCAGGCCTACGCACGGTTGGAAGAGGCTTTGGCGAACCACCCTCAGGACACGTACAAGCGCGTCACCCGCGCGGCCCGCAACCACGCGAAGTCAATTTTCCAGGACGGTTATCTGGGCAGAAACTCCCTGCTCATTGCACCACACGTGAGTCGTTATCTGCTTGCGGACGCCCGTCGCGTGGAGAGGGGGGCGCGTGGCGCCAAGGAGTTGTCGCGCGACCTGGCAAATGAGAAGACGATTCGGGAGGTTGAAGCCGCCCTCGCTGAGGCGCAGGCGCGTCTGGAAGCCCGGCCTTACTCGGCCGCGCACGCCCTCGAACTGGAGGGGATTATGTCTGCGGCGGAGGAGCTGCGTGTCTCTTTGTTCGCCCAGGATCTTGGCACGTCGGGACGCGTTTCGGCGCCCAGGCTGCTGCGACGGCTGGAAACGTTGGAGAGTGCGTGATGGAAAACTTTGATGTGCTTGGGTTTGCCCGCGAATCGCTGGACAAGCACGGCCTAACAGACTGGAGCGTCGGCTGGGACCGCGCGAAAAGGCGCGCCGGCCAGTGCGTACACGGGGCCAAGAAGATCACGTTTTCGAGGACGTTGGCTGAGATCTACCCGCCCTCGACCATGAAAGACGTGGTGCTACACGAGGTCGCGCACGCCCTTGCGGGACCGGCGCACAACCATGATGCGTACTGGAAAAAGGTTGCGCGGTCGCTGGGCGCCACACCGCGGGCCTTGCTACCCGCAACGCTACCTACCCCACCTCAGCCGTGGGTTGGCACATGTCGACAGTGCGGGCTTGTGAAGCGGCTGCATTCGATGCCAAGAAGGGTGGTGTCGTGTGGGAAATGCTCGCGGTCATTCCGGGAAGACCTAGTGCTTGACTGGAGCCGAAATGGCCACCCAACGGCGCCGACGGGCAGCTACGCGAAGGAATTGGCGCGGATCAGACGGGGGCGCTCGCGGAAGTAGGTGCGGATCGTCCTCGAATCCAAACGCTAGACGTTCACGGAGCTTGCCCGGCCCGTCCGCCCTCGCCCCGCGTCGCCGCCGCCCTCGCCCCGCGTCGCCGCCGCCCTCGCCCCGCGTCGCCGCCGCCCTCGCCCCACAACGCCCTTGTGATGCGCCTAATATCGGCGTGATATGTCGCGACGATACATTTTTGCTACTGTGAACCTCGTTAGTTGTTGTCTCAAGAGACGAGGGCGCGGTGGGCGTTCGCTCCAGCATGCTGGAACTTGCCATTCTTGGCGAACTTCAGCATCCGCTGCACGGGTATGAGTTGCGCAAGTTGCTCTCGCGAAACCTGGGCCCCCTGCGCCGACTGTCTTTTGGTTCCCTCTATCCTGCGCTACACCGGCTGGAGGAGCGTGGATTGATCCGCGTGATCTCCGATGGTTCCGACGGGCCGCGCCGCCCCGATAAGAAGGATGCGCCGAAAAGCACCCGTAAACAGGTGACTTACCAAATAACGCCAGTGGGTTCGGAGTTTTTGGTTTCTTCACTTGCAACCGCCGCCGTGGATGATGACTCTTTGCCGCTAACTATGGGCTTGATGTCGAAAGCGACTCCGGCGACGCGTCTGGCGCTACTAATGGAACGCCGGGAGCAGGTCTTGGCCCGCGCGGAAGCAGGACGCGAAGGAAAAGAATCCAATGATTTCTGGATCCGCTCAAAGGCGGAGCTGGACAGTCAGCAGGCTCAAAGCGAACTGGAATGGATTGATCAGTTAATCCAATCCGACAAACCCTATCCGGAAAAAGCGTCCGGACCGACAAGAGAATCCGTATAGAGACGTTACGCAAACCCCGATAGAAGACGTCACGTTCAAGACACAAAGGAAGCCGAATGAGCGAGATTCGCACAGCAATCGTAGGTGTAGGAAACTGCGCCTCATCCCTAGTTCAAGGCCTCACGTACTACAAAGACGCGCAGGATGGCGACAAGATCCCGGGCATCATGCACGTGCAGTTCGGTGACTACGACGTGGACAGCGTGAAGATCGTGGCCGCGTTTGACGTGGATGCCGCGAAGGTGGGCAAGGACGTCTCAGAAGCTATCTACGCTGAGCCCAACTGCACCGTTGAGTTCGCTGAAGTTCCAAACCTTGGCGTTGAGGTCCAGCGCGGTCCAACACTGGATGGTCTGGGTGAGTACTACGCGGATTCGGTTGAGGAATCCACACTTGAAGCCGCTGATGTCGTGCAGATTCTGAAGGACCAGAAGGTGGACGTCCTCGTTTCCTACCTTCCCGTCGGTTCCGAAGAGGCCGACCGGTTCTACGCGCAGTGTGCCATTGATGCGGGTTGCGCGTTTGTGAACTGCCTGCCCGTGTTCATCGCGTCCGACCCGGTTTGGGCGAAGAAGTTCGAGGACGCCGGGGTCCCCATCGTTGGCGACGACATCAAGAGCCAGTTCGGCGCGACCATCTCCCACCGCGACATTGTTCGCCTAATGGAAGAGCGCGGTATCAAGATTGACCGCACCTACCAGCTCAACGTGGGTGGCAACATGGACTTTAAGAACATGCTGCAGCGCTCACGCCTTGAGTCCAAGAAGATCTCCAAGACCCAAGCCGTCACCTCCAACATGAAGTCGGAACACGAAGAGCGTGACGTTCACGTCGGGCCCTCCGACTACGTGCCGTGGTTGGACGACCGGAAGTTCGCGTTTGTGCGCATTGAGGGAACCACATTTGGCGATGTGCCGATCCAGATGGAATACAAGCTGGAAGTTTGGGACTCCCCGAACTCCGCCGGCATCGTTATTGACGCGATCCGGGCGGCGAAGATTGCTCTGGATCGTGGAATAGGTGGGCCGCTGTGGGCGCCCTCGGCCTACTTCATGAAGTCCCCGCCCGTGCAGATGGTGGACAAGAACGCTCGTGAAAAGGTTGAGACCTTCATTCAGGGCGGACCCAACACGAAGCCCAAGACCGGCGGCCCAGCACAGACCGCTGACGTGGAGGACTAGGGACGGGAGCCGTCAGCAGGCCGTAGCCGTTTTAGGC
>CAZTTD010000001.1:57623-97951 GCA_964616925.1 uncultured Actinomyces sp. | reverse complement strand
ACATAGTTCGGCCGTTCGGCTAACGTTGTGCCCGTTTTGCGAACGATGTGCCCAACTTGCAACGATGTGCCCGCCGTCGAACGTTGTGCCCGGGAACATCGTTAGTTTCGTGCCACATCGTTAGCTGGTCGGCATCCCAGGGCGTTTTGCGAACGTTGTGCCCAAAAACAGGGCGTTCAGCGAACGATGTGCCCAAAATGCAACGTTGTGCCCAAAAACAGGGCGTTCAGCGAACGATGTGCCCAAAATGCAACGATGTGTCACGAACCAACCAACCAAGCCCAAGATGGACCGACTAACCCTCCTACAGCCCCTCTTATGAAGCGCCGGTTTGTGTGGTTGGCGGCGTTGTGTTGCGTGAAGTTGAGTTCCTCGGTTGTGTCCGCCTTTACCGTTGCCTTTGCCGTTGCCGGTGCTGCGTGGGCAGTTGGCCTTTGAGGTTTCGTAAGATCGATGGTTATCCCCAACATCGATGGTTAATCCCGGGATTAACCATCGATCATGCACCACAACCTTCGGTCTTAGGAAGCCGTTGATTATAAACACCTGGGAATGTCGACGCAACAGCCCCACCCCACCCAAAACGAGTCCAACCCCATCGTCAAACCCAAAAACGCCAAACCCCACCCCACCGCCAACACAAACGCCGGTTAACAAGGCGCGTTGAAGCAAGCTGCCTCGCGTCGGATTAACGGAGATCTAAGCCATGCAGGAACCAAAAGGGGACTCTGAAACGAGCCGAAAAGAGCTGAACAAGAAGCAGTTGGGGCTCAACACACGTTCGCAACAGAACCCGGGATACCCAGCGGTGCCGCACCACAACAAGCAGGAAAACAGCCAACATCTAGGAAAACAACCAACATCTAGGAAAACAACAGGTGTTTTGAAACAACAAACAGGCTCAACCGCAACGGGCAGGAACACTAAGGGCCTATACATCCTGGCGTACTGGGAATCTGGGGGAGTGCGTGTATGCGGTGTGTGCCTGCGATGCGTGTCTGCGGTGCGCTTGAAGTGTGTTTGCACCCTGTGGCGGCAATTGGGTGCCTCGTTTGCGGCTGCCGAGGTTCCAGCAGTGCCACAACGTTGGGCTCCTCAGGCCACTTCGAGATGTCTGCTACCCAAAGCAATGCGGAGGCCGGACACGCAAGCTTCGAAGGGGGCGAGGGCGGGGACTTGCCAGTTGAGCAGGTTGGATTGGCCGTCGCAAGCTTCGAAGGGGGCGAGGGCGGGGACTTGCCAGTTGAGCAGGTTGGATCGACCGTTCCAAGCTCACAGGGGTGCGCGGGTGAGCGAACGGGTGGGACGCGTGGGTGAGCGAACGGGCGGGACGCGTGGGTGAGCGAACGGGCGAGCGTGTGGGTGGGGCGCGCCAGTTTTCACCCCCGTACGGGGTGGGGCGTGCAACCTTGCCAGGCGTACTTCGGCTTGCGGGGCTAAACTACCATTATGCGGACGGTATTAAAGAGATTCATCACATATTCGGGCAGTAGTTATGCCTGCGCGTAGGGCCTGGGCCTCCCGCGGGGCAGCAGGTGCCGCAGTGCTGTCGCTGCTGTTTTCTGCGCTGACTCCACTGGCTATGGCATCTGAAGTGGTTGACGACGAAACCACGCCCGGCAGTGTTGATTTGCAGTACACAGAGCGGTCACCGGACTCGCCATCCGAAGACACCTTTGGGGGCCCATCCGAGGATCCGCCCTGGTACACCTCCGAGGACACAGAGTCCGAACCCGCTCCTGAGGATGTGGCGGAAGAACTCACCGAACCCGACGATGTTCCCCCAACCGCTGAAGCGGAAACCGACGTGGTCGAGGACGCGCAGTCCGGCTCGGAGGAAAGCGAACCCCCTGATGAAGCAATAGCGTTCACATCCGCACTTCCTTTACCACAAGGTGTGACGCGCGCCGGTGGGGGGAGCAGATACGAAACCGCAGTTGCTCTTTCAAAGCGACTGTTCCCGACCGGAGGTGCCAGCACCGTTTTCGTCGCTTCCGGCACATCTTTTGCGGACGGATTAGCCCTAGGGGCGCTCGCATCCTTCCGGGGAGGGCCACTTCTCCTAGTTTCCTCAACCTCAGTTCCAGCGGTCGTGAAATCAGAAATCAGCAGGCTACAGCCGGATGAAATCATCGTCGCGGGCGGCGAAGGTGCTGTTTCCGAGGCCGCCCTCGCAACACTGATGACGATCACACCCGAAGTGCGCCGCCTTGCGGGCTCCGACAGGTATGCCACAGCCGCCGCCATTGCTGCGGAGTTCCCAGAGGGCTCCGGCGCGATGATCGCCACGGGGGTCACGTTCCCCGATGCCCTGGTGGCTTCAGCAGCCTCCAGCAGGAACGGTGGCGGTGGGCCCGTCATATTGACTCGCGGGTTCACAGCCAGCGCGGAAGCCCTGGAATCCCTTCGTGAGCTGAAGCCTTCGCAGGTGACCATAGTCGGCGGCACATGGTCCTCAGCCAATCTGGCCAAGATTGGCGAGGCCGCCGGGAAGACTCCCAGCGTCACGAAGGGCGCGGATCGTTACGCAACTTCCGCTGCGGTGGCGCAAAAGTTCTGGCCATCGCCCTCGCCCGCCATCATCTACGCAACCGGGGCGGACTACGCCGACGCGATGGCGGCGGTTCCCATTGCCCGCGCGTATGGTGCGCCTATCCTCCTCACAAACAAACTTTGTCGTCCCAAGAGCATCCTTGCGCCAGCGTCGGTTCAATCAAGAGTGCTGGTCGTCGGCGGTACGGGCGCCATCGCAGATGGTGCAGTGACCAAAACCTGCCCGGTTCTCCCACCACTTGTAAGCCAGTCCAGTGGATACTATCGGTTCGGCATGAGCCACCGCGCTCAGCAGACCAACTACTATTGCGGGCCCGCAACCGCGGAAATGATCCTTTCACGCCTTGGGTATGGATACTCCAAGAGCGGCCTGCCACTCTCGCAGTACAACCTGGGCCGTAAAGAATTCCTCAAGACAAACATCGACGGCAGGACGCTTTTCGAAGAGGCCCGCATGTCCGTCGGCATGAATGCATGGATGGGGAAGAACCTTTATGCCCAGATGTGGAAGCCCAGTTCCGCACAGTTCCGCTCCAAGGTTTCGGCCAGCTTCACCGCCACGGGCCGGCCTGTAGTTGTGGATACCCAAGAGTGGTCAGGGGGTGCACACTACAACGGCCATCCCGCGTACTCCACGTTCAGCCACCTCCTGCCGGTGGAGGGATACAACCCCTCCAGCGACCAGCTGATCATGTTGGACTCCGCATCCCACTTTTACCCGGCGTCCAAACCCAGTTTCACGCACGGCCTGTCGAACTTCACGCAGTTCCTGCAGCGGTACGGAATCTACTACTAGTGGCGTCCATGCGCAGGCTAGGAGTGTTCGCAGCACTTGTCGCAACGATGGTTGTCGCCGCAGCAGCGGGGTGCAGCCCTGCTGAGGTGGCGGAAGACGCCCCAAAGCCCCAATCGACCGAGGTAGCTCCACAGCCGCAGCAGTCTGATGCGCAACCGGATCCCGTCAAGCTCCCACTGTCCATCCCAGGGGTCCCCTTTGAACTTGAGGTGCGCGCCCGGCCGGATGCAGACGTTATGGTGGTGTCCGCTGCCGAGGCTCATGAGCAACCCCCAAGCCACGCCCTCGCCCCACTTGGCCAAACCGTTCCCGGGGAGGACGGGCTCCCGGGGCCGTCGGTGCGCGCAATACTTGGTGATGACAGCGCACTTGCGGGTCTGTTGCAGCCGGTCATGTACGGCCAGATCACGGACCTTGCGCAGGTTCCCACTGCGCTAGGAACCATCGACGTGGCGGGTACATTCACCGCCCACGACAGCCTCACTACCGCGCTGGAGGAGCTGCCCAAGTCGAACCCTGAAGGCCTCTACTTCGAGCCCCAAGATTTCAGTGTGAACGGAAACTGGGTCCTGTGGCGTGAGGGGTCGGCGGGGGAGAAGGGCGCGCTGCCAACGCTCGATACGGACGATTGGCGGATAGTGGCGTGGGATAGGGGTGCCGGGACCGTGGCGGAGTACGCGTCTGGGTACCTGTTGCACAACGATCGCCAGGCCCCCAGGCTGTCTTGGTCGGGCGCGCCGACGACCGACGGGGGAAGCATATATTTCGCGGCTGCCATTCCATCAGCGATGTTGAACGAGGGCGGAGGCGGTGACGCGGACTGGACAGAGAGCATCCTTCGCGTGCCACTGGGCGCCCCGGGAGACGTGGAGTTAATCGGCAAAGGGTCGGTCCCGGCTGCGGACCCAAACGGTGGCGTTTACTGGGTCGCCCACAACCAGTCCCTCATCCACGATGCGGACACCATGATCGACGTTGTAACGGATGGCTGGTCCATTTCAGACGTCGCGGCCACACCCGATAAGTTCTTCATTGCGGTCGTGGGGGACGAGGGCGAGGACGCGTGGATCCTCATGGGTAACGCCGAGTCATTTGCGGTGGAGGCGGCGCTGCGGTCGACCTCGGACTGGGTTGCGTTGGACGCGTACGGCGACACCGTCGTCTGGGGCAACGGAACCGCGAATTCCGACCCCGCCATGTACCTCTGGCAAAGCGGTGACGCAGCCGTTCAACCGTTGGGTAGCGCGCAGGGCATGAGCGTGCCGCTGATAGGTGACACGCTGGTCGCGGTTCCGCAGATTTCGGGCGAGGGCGCCGTGGTCTGGCAGCTCCTTCGGCTGGAGTCGTAGAAGTGCGTGGTGCGCGCTGGGTACAAACTCTCCCCGGGTGACGGCGGGGTTTGCCCCGCTTACACCTCATCCACGCGGTAGTGCTGCTTGAACTTACGGAAGAAGTTCAAGCCCTGCGCCGTGACCACAAGGCGACGTCGAATGTCGGTTTCCACGGGTGCCTTCAGCGGGTTCACCACCCGCTTCCTCCGTGCCAGCGCATTCACCTCTTGGCGCAGCTTTGGTTCGGTGACGTACTTTCGCACCAGGGACAATGGGAACAGTGTGTAGAGGGCCCACCGCTTAGCGAACTGCGGTTCAACGCGTTCACCCAAGATCAGGTCCCGAGCCATTGTCACCATGGGGTTGATGCCCCCCGCCATGATGAAATATGAGCTGCGGCCCGCGCGGGGGTTTAGTTCGAAGAAGTACGCTTTGCCGGTTCGCGGGTCCACCTTCAGATCAAAGTTCGCGAACCCGCGGTAGTCGCAGGCCCTCAATACTTTTTCGGCGTCGTCCAGAAGGTCGGGCAGTTCCCGGCAAATCATCACGGAGGGGTTGCCGATCATCGTCGGGGAGGGGTCCTCTAGGAGCACCTGACCGGAAGCCCGCAGAGTGATCCTGTCGTTTTGGTCCACATACAGAGTCACCGTGCGCTTGTTGGTGTCGTCACCCGGAATGATTGGCTGAACCAAGAACTTACCTTTGAAACCTGCGCCGGTGAGGTTGCTCCACAGTTCCGTGAGCTCTTGGGGCGTGTCTACGTACCAGATCTTCTTCTTACCCGGGAAGGAGACGGCCTCATACTCATCGCTGCTGTCTGCCTTCGCGACGACGGGGAAGTCAAAAGTAATGTCCGGTGCCTGCCAGTCTGGTTCACTGGATTTGGCTAGATCCACGATCTGGGTGGGTGGGGTGGGCACGTCCACGGAGTCGCACAGTTCAGCAAAGTACTCCTTGCTTAGGAGCTTCTGAACAATGGAGTAGTCGGGGTACGGAATTGCCCAGTCCCGCTGTAGTTCCTCACGGTATTTAACGAAGAAGGCCACGACTCCATCGTTATTTGTGAGAAGGATCCGCGGACGCCCGGGCGTTTCTTCCACAATCTGTCGCAGGACAGCCAGACGTTCCTCATCGGAAGCGTGTGGGGCAATCGGCCTAACTGTGAATATCTTGGACCGCGTAATCAGATCTACAGGAGCATGCGCCACACAGATAGAAGGGGCGTTAAAGCCCTCATAGCATTCCAGCCCCAGTGTGTAAGCACCCACGTCACCCCCAAATACGACGGGGAGAACTGAAGCTAGGCGTGGATCTGGTTGCATGAGGCTTAAACTCCGTTGCTGATTGGTGGCCGGGTGGCCCGTAAAAGCGTACCCAAAAAATGGGAGGCGGGAAAGGAATACGTGAAGAGGCACAACTGTGGGCCCTTGCACCGCCTTCACATTTGGGCTGTGCGGTAGGTTTTAGATATGGATACATGGGATAAGGGACGAATTGTTGGCGTACTTGGCGGCTTGGGTCCGCTGGCGGCTGCGCAGTTCTTACAGACGGTAGTCGACCGTACTGAAGCTGAAAGCGACCAGGAACACATCGACATGATCGTCAGCCAGCATTCGACGACTGCTGACCGGACTGACTATCTTTTCGATAACACGAAACCTAACCCGATCCCCGCCCTCGTACACGACGCGAAGATGCTGGAACGGATGGGTGCCAACTTCTTGGTTCTCACCTGCAATACGGGGCATGCGTTCTTGGATCAGATCGAGGGCGCCGTTGACATCCCGCTTCTTTCCATCTTGGAGACAACTGTCGATGAGGTGCAGAAACGGAAAAAACCGGGAACCAAGATAGCGCTGCTGGCAACCGATGGTACGCGTAAGGCGCGCCTTTATCAGACGGCTCTTGAGCGCCGTGGTTTCGAGGTCGTTCTGCCCGACCAGTCCGACCAGGAACTCATCATGGAGCTTATCTACGACCATGTGAAGGCGGGAGAGTACGACAATCTGGGCGCCCTCAATGACGTGATGGACCGGCTCAGCGATGCTGGGGCAGAGGTGTTCATCCTTGGCTGCACTGAGCTTTCGGTGGCCGGCAAGGTGCTTGGCATACTGGACAATCCCGAAATTGTGGACTCTTTGCGCAGTTTGGCGGATGCGACTATTGCACGTACTGGGCATGTCCTGAAAGAGAGCTAGGCCAAGAGGAAGTGGTCGTGTTTCGCACCATGCTTCTTGTTGCGTTTCATGTCACGTCTGATGTCACGTCTGATGTCACGTCTGTTCGATTTGCCGATGGGCACTTATTCGAAGTAGAGTTCTGACGCGTGGTAACCCGGCCGTTCGGTCGGGAAGCGTTGCGGATGTAGCTCAGTTGGTAGAGCATCACCTTGCCAAGGTGAGGGTCGCGGGTTCGAATCCCGTCATCCGCTCTCTCACTGGGTTCCTTAGACAGATTTGTCTGGAGGTACCTAAGTGGGTGTATGGTGGGTTGACCGAGAGGATAGGTAGCGGCCTGCAAAGCCGTCCACACGGGTTCGAATCCCGTACCCACCTCGGGCCATTGGCGCAGGGGTAGCGCGCTTCCTTCACACGGAAGAGGTCACTGGTTCGATCCCAGTATGGCCCACAGGATCAGGGGATACTTTCCCTTGCAATAGCAACGAAACTCCTGGATGACGTTAGTTCGATCATCTGGGAGATTTCTGTTTTTGCGTGCGAAACACTCACGGCGTGCTCGCGGCATCGCGCCCAGAACGCTCACGACATCGCGCCCAGAACGCTCACACTCGGCGCACCGCGCCAAAAACGCGCGCCAAGGGCTCACGCCCTTGCGCCCAGATCACTCGCCGAACACCCACGGCACAGCGCAAAAAAGCACTCGCCCAACACCCACGGCACCCGCGGGCCCCTTTCACGCCTGGGCGGTGGAGTCTGAAACGATCAGATAGCCGGTATCGCCCTTGATGAGCGCCAGGCGCTTCGACGTGCTTGAGATTTGCGTTGCGTTGAACGGATCGTTCTCATGTCGGGCCTTAAACCTCTCTTGAAACTACATACGGGGGCCGAAACTACATACGGGGACACAAAACAGCAATAAAAACACTGTAATCTTTCTCCGCTATGTAGTTTCGGCCCCGCTATGTAGTTTTGAGGGGTGAACGGTGGCCACACTGGGGGCAGGTGGCTGTTGCGCCGATATTCTCGGGTGTTGGTGATCAACGGTTTCCTAAGACCGAAGGTTGTGGTGCATGATCGATGGTTAATCCTGGGATTAACCATCGATGTTGGGGATAACCATCGATCTTACGAAACTTAAGGCCACCGGCCCGCGCAGCACCGGCAACGGCAGCAGCGGACGCAACCGGGGAATTCAACTTCACGCAACACACCGCGGCCAACCACACGAATCGCCAAGATGGCATGCGACCTCCCGAGATGACTTCTCATATATCGAGTTGGCGATGGGGTGGTAGTGAGTTCTGCTCCCCAAATGGTTCTGGGAGGAACACCGTGGAAGATACATTGAGGGGCCGAGGATACATAGCGGGTAAAGATTACGGTGTCTTTGCCGGTCTTTTGCTACCCCGCATGTACCTTCGGCCCCGCAATGTGTCCTCGACGCTGTCACCGGCGCCCTAGCCCCACCGTTTGCCACCGATTCCTGGACCCAAAAGAAAAGCGTCGGGATCCAACCGGACCCCGACGCTTATTTCGAGCGTTATTAGTGTTGTACGCGTTTCACGCGGGCGCCATAGGCGGTGGCGTTGTCTCCTCTGACTGAGGACTCACTCAAACCTTTACGCTTGCGTAAAAACTGCGTGTGAACGTCGATCTGAAGGGTTCCAGTCCTTGTGTTCTGGACGACCTCATATCTCTCATTTACGTTGCGGTACTTGTTGTACAGCCACATGTAGGTGATGCCGAATGCGATGATCGCGATGATTGCGGCAATGATGAAGTATTCCATGGCATTACTCTCCCAACATCATTCCGAGCAACAGGGAAGCACCGAATGCAACCGCCGCAACCCCAAAGGACATCCCCGCCGCCTTCACGTGGTTCAGCGGGATCGAGCCCATCGTGCGCCCGTTCTGCCCGTTCACCGCAATGAAGTGAATGAAGTCGTCCTTGCCGGTGCGTTTCGCGGGGAAAGCGTACAGCCAGACTGGCAGATACAGTGTTTGCCACCGAATGCCCTCTATCCGCAAGCCTTCCTGTTCCCAACGCACACCGCGATCCATCTCCCTTACACGCGGATCCTTTTGGACGCCGGCTCTTGCAAGGCTCAACAGATACCCTTCAATCTGTGGTGATACGTCTTGGACGTCCAAGTCGCGCCGCTCCGATGTGTAGCCCGTCAAATAGTGGCTGGAGTAAACCACCGCTTGATTTAGGTCAAACGGCAGAACCGCGTTGATCACGTTGTGCGTCGCGCTTGTCTGCGTCATGTCCCTGCGTGTGTCAGAGGATTCCGCAAAGAGGTCATCCGCCGTGTACCCAATGGTTGCGTCCACGCCGTATTCGTCCGCGTCGTACCTGGTTTCCTCCCGCGCATTATCCCCGGATCCCACGGTCACCGTGTACCTGCGAGTCTCCACTTGACCAATTCCCAACATGCGCGCGTCCGCACGCACATCTGCAGCCACGTACGGAAGGTACACGCCCACAAGATTTTCCGGTTGGAACCCGGTCTTGAATTCCTTTGTCGTGAAGAAACGCCGGTCGTTCGCGAACTTGCGAACGCTCGCCACGGCCTCTTCGTGCGTGATCATGAAGGGGACGAGGGCGTCTGGGATTAGCCCGTTCGGAATCTGGTTGTTGATGGTCAGGGTTTGCCGACACCAGTGGCACTTGGCGCCGACAGCATGCGCGGTCTCCACAACAATCTCAGCGCCACAACCCTGGCACTTAATGGTTGTCGTGTTGGAAGCAGCAGGGTCGATGTCGTCTGCCCCTGAACCGCGAACCACACCGACAAGGGCACTGCTGTCCTCGTCAAACCCGTAAACTTCGTTGGCGTTGGGCTCATTCCACGTATACCGGCAGTAGCTGCATGCAAGTGCCTTGTCTTTCACGGAGTAAACAATTTCTGTTGCTCCGCAGCGCTTGCACTTGTCTAAGCCGTCGCTCTTTCCACTGGCTGTGTTGATGACGCGTTCGCTGGACGCCTCTTCCACAACCTGTTCCGCGAACTCTTGAAAGTCCTGAGGAACGCCCTGCGGCGTTCCCTGGGGCATCCCCTGCGGAACTCCTTGAGGCATTCCCTGAGGCATTCCCTGAGGCGAGGCCGGAAAACCTTGTGGTGGCTGCTGTGGTGGTTGCCCTGGTGGTTGAAAGTTGGAATCCGTCAAGGTTAAAGTCCTAACGCCTTGTTTTTGGCTGCGTCAAAGTCCTCTTGGGAGATGATGCCCGCGTCCAGGAGGCCCTTCAGCTCAGTTAGCTTTGCGGTCAGGTCACTGCCTCCACCGCCCGTTGCTGGGGCTGCCGCTGGTGCCGGAGCTGCTGGCTGAGCATTCTGGGCCAGCCCACCAAGACCAACGGAACTGGCACCCATCCCGAACATCGCCAGCCCGGCACCGCCTCCTGTTTCGCCCGCAGCCTGAACACCACGAGCCGCGGCCTGCTGCATGAAGGAGTTGCCGCGAGCACCCGAAAGTGCATCCGCCTTCTGGACGTCCCGGAGTAGCTCGCGCGTATTTTCGTCATACTCAATCGACTGAATTGCCACGGAGACAATCTGCAGACCCCTGTTGGATGCCCACTGGTAGCCCTCTTCGACAGCTCCCGAAAGAGACTGAGCGAATCCCAGGGAATCTCCCTGGATGCGTGCCATGCGGTTGCCCTTAGAGGGATCGTTCGTGTAGTTGGAGAACGCCGGCGCCAACGAGGACACGACTTCATTGAACAGCTGGGCTGCTGCGTCATTGTCCATGTCCGTGAAGTCAAACACCCTGCCGCCGGTCAGGTACGTGGCCGGGACAAAGTTGCGGATGAATAGTAGGGGATCGATTATCCGCAGCGTGTAGGAGCCGCGCGTGACTGCCCCAACCTGGGCGTTCATGTACATGTCGTCCCAGTAGATCTCTGACTGTGTGCCGAATCGGTTGTTCGGTAGCTCCTTCAGGCTCACGAAGAACGCCATCTGCTGAGATCCGGGCTGCCCGCCAAACTTGAAGCGCTCCCACGAAGTTGTGATCGTGGAGCTAATGAGCCCTCCGCCGGTGAACACTGACTTTGAGTTTTGATCATCGGACTGCCAGATGAAACCGCCGGCCTCCGTCACCAATCCGGTGAAGGCGCCGTCCTGCATCGTGACCAAGCCGTAGCCCTCAGGGACGATGATCCGCGATCCATTGGTGATGATGTTTGTTGATGCCTTTGTGTTGGAACCGCGGCCACGGTTCTGCTCTTTCTGAACCGCAGGGAACAGTGCTGCCGTTGGCGCAAGGCCATCGGGCACCGTGTAGAAGTCGACCCACTGATCAGCAAGTGTGCCTCCGACTGCGCCTGCAAAAGCTCTAATGAAACCCATGAATACTCTCCTGTCGGGAAGACTGTGTGATGACTGACACCATTCTTGGCTCTTGGCCATGTTAGCACCGGTGAAAAGCAGTATCCTTACTCCTCCGTCTTGCGTCCTCGTCCCGGGTGACTTCGGGGATGGTGACGTTCATCCCCCGTGCTTGGCGGCGCGAAACCACGGCTATTATTGGGCAGGCGGGCAACGTGCCCGAATCGAATCAGTTTGGGGGAGATGTGGCACCCATCGCGGTAGTGATTGACGGTTCTGAAGCGGAGCTGGAAGAGGGCGTAACCGGCCTCGACGTCTACGGGAAGCGCAAAGAAGTCGTTGCGATGACCGTTGATGGGGAGCAGGTGGACCTGGCGACGCCGCTGACGGGCGGGACAATCGTTGAAGCGATCACGAAGGACTCTGACGCGGGACTGGCCATTCTGCGTCACAGCGCCGCACATGTGTTGGCCCAGGCTGTTCAAGACGCCAACCCTAACGTCGACTTGGGTATTGGTCCGCCCATCACCGACGGCTTCTACTACGATTTTGGCGTTGATGAGCCGTTCACACCCGAAGACTTGCGCGCGTATGAGAAGGCAATGGCGCGGATCGTGAAGGAAAACCAGTCTTTTGTGCGCCGCGAAGTGACTGATGAGGAAGCGCGGGCAGAGCTGGCTGATCAGCCCTACAAGCTGGAACTAATAGCGGACAAGTCTTCCGCGACGGATGAGGACGGTTCGTCAGTGGTGGTTGGCGAGGGCGGGCTGACCATGTACGACAACGTCCGGCGAAACGGACAGGTCGCGTGGACTGATCTGTGCCGTGGACCACACGTCCCCTCCACGAAGTACCTGGGCAACGGATTTGCACTGACGCGCAGTGCGGCTGCCTACTGGCGTGGCAGTGAGAAGAACCCGCAACTGCAGCGAATCTACGGGACCGCATGGCCCACGAAAGAAGAGTTGCGTGAGCATCAGGAACGCATCGCAGAAGCGGAGCGTCGGGACCACCGCCGCTTAGGCAGTGAGCTGGATCTCTTTTCCTTCCCCGAAGAAATCGGTTCCGGCCTACCGATCTTCCACACCAAGGGCGCCGCGGTGCGTATGGAGATGGAAGAGCACTCCCGCAAGCAGCACCTGGCCGGCGGCTATGAGTTCGTGTCGACACCCCATATAACAAAGGGAGAGTTGTTTGAGCGCTCCGGCCACCTCGGGTGGTACAAGGACGGCATGTTCCCACCGCTGCACGTTGACTCAGTGGTGGATGAGGAGACCGGGGAAGTAGTGAAGCCCGGCCAGGATTACTACCTGAAGCCGATGAACTGCCCCATGCACTCCCTTGTGTTTAGTTCCCGTGGCCGGTCATACCGTGACCTCCCAATGCGGCTTTTTGAGTTCGGCACCGTCTACCGCTACGAAAAGTCCGGTGTAGTCCACGGACTGACGCGCGCTCGCGGATTCACGCAGGATGACGCACACATCTACGCCACCCGCTCCCAAATGCGTGATGAGATCAGGGAAGTCTTGGAGTTCATCCTGTCTCTGCTTCGCGACTACGGACTGGACGACTTCTACCTAGAGATCTCAACGAAGGACCCGGAAAAGTACGTGGGTTCGGATGAGATCTGGGAAGAAGCCACCGCGACACTTCGTGAAGTGGCCGAAGAGTCCGGTCTGGAACTGGTTGAAGACCCGGGCGGCGCTGCCTTCTACGGCCCGAAGATTTCCGTCCAGGCCCGCGACGCACTGGGGCGGACCTGGCAGATGTCAACCATCCAGTTGGACTTCAACACCCCTGAACGCCTAGATCTTGAATACACGGAAGCCGATGGCAGTCGCCAGCGTCCCGTCATGATCCACAGGGCACTGTTCGGTTCGGTGGAACGGTTCTTCGCGGTCCTCCTTGAGCACTACGCGGGTGCATTCCCGCTGTGGCTGGCTCCCGTCCAGGTGCGGTTGATTCCCGTTGCGGATGCTTTTGATGGTTACATGGACGACATTGCTCGCCAGCTCAAAGCACAGGGAATCCGCGCCGAAGTTGACAAGTCCTCCGACCGGTTCGGAAAGAAGATTCGTAACGCATCGAAGGAGAAGATCCCGGTCGTGCTGATCGCTGGCGGTGAGGATGAGGCGGCTGGTGCCGTGTCATTCCGTTTGCGTGGGGGCCAACAGATCAATGGTGTGCCCGTCGCAGAATCGGTGGACGCGATCGTCAGCCACGCCCGTGAACGCCGAAACGAAGACAACATACTTGCTGTCGGTGAATGAGCAACCGGTGGGCGAAGAAACAGTTCAGACTGGCGTTGACGGGGCACCCGCGATGATTGTCGAGGACGTCGTGGGCGTTCCCGACGCCTTCCAACGACTCTGGACGCCCTACCGCATGGCCTACATCCAAGGTGATGAGAAGCCGAAGGAGGATGAGTGCCCGTTTTGTGCGGCGCCCTCGCTCAGCGATGAAGAGGCACTGATAGTCCACAGGGGGCAGACGTGCTTCGTCATTCTCAACCTGTTTCCTTACAACTCCGGACACATGTTGGTTTGCCCGTACCGTCACGTTGCCGACTACACGGAGCTAACGGATGCGGAGCGGAATGAGTTGGGCGTGCTGACAGCAACAGCCATGACAGTGGCGCGTCATGCCGCCCACCCGGATGGATTCAATCTGGGGATGAATCAGGGGAGCCTGGCCGGCGCGGGAATCGCAGGCCACCTCCACCAACACATCGTGCCAAGGTGGCTGGGGGATGCAAATTTCTTCCCCATTATCGCCAGAACGAAAGCCATTCCTCAGTTGCTGGGTGATGCCCGCGAACAGCTGGCAACCGCATGGATGGAATGTGCAGATCAGAAGAGTATTGAAGGTGACGCTTAGTCTTGCTGGGTAACCACGGCCGATCGGTCGCAACAGTTATATTCACTCCCGTCGCGAAGGTTGCGGCCCGCCTGGGTATCACGCCCAACATGATCACCTACGGATCCGCCGTGATCGTGGCTGGCCTTTCTTTCGGGTTGCTGGCCAGGGGCTACTTGGGGCTTGGCGGGGTCCTGCTGGGAGTCGTCTTGTTCGCTGACTCAATCGATGGCGTCCTCGCACGCTTGACGAATACGGGGTCAGAGTACGGGGCGTTCCTTGACTCCACGATGGACCGCATAACGGATGGCATGGTCTTCGGATCCCTCCTGTGGTGGGCCATTGTGGGGCTGCCTGATGGCGCGATACGCACAACGACCATTGTCGCGGGAATCGTCTCCATGGTCGCCATTGGCGTCGTGCCATATACGCGTGCGAGGGCGGAAAACTTCGGCGTCATCGCAAAGGTAGGCATCGCAGAACGAACCGACCGGCTCATAATCGCTCTGGTTGGCGCAGGTTTCACCGACTTCGGGTTCCCGGAAGTTTTGTTCCCCATCGGTATGGTGTGGGTAGCGTTCGCTTCCACGGTCACCGTCATTCAACGCATGGCCGTGACGCATCGCGAACTTACCAAAAGGGCGGAGGCAGGTGCGTGAACACAGGCAGACTGTTCATGACCCTATGGAAAGTCGCGCCTAAAATTCCACTTCCCTTGGTCTACGCGCTGACAAACCTTTCCGCGGACATAGTGTGGCGCCTGAACCTTTCATCCGTGAAGCAGATGCGGAAGAACTATGCACAGTTCGCGGGAAAGGCACCGTCGGAGCGGCTGGTACGTGAGGGGGTCCGGTCCTACTTTCGATGCTTCGGACAGCAGTTCACTCTTCCGGGCTGGAGCAAGAAGCAGATCAAGCGCTCAATGACCTACCCCGGTGCAGAGGCGACCAAAGAGCTAATGAAGGAAGGCCCCGTCATCCTGGCGCTGACGCATTCGGGCAACTGGGACCTAGCCGGAGCGTGGTTCTGCCAAAACTACGGCCCCATTCTTACGGTTGCCGAAAAGCTGGATCCCCCAGAACTCTTCGATGCTTTCGTTGAATTTCGCGAAGGCCTAGGAATGGAGATCATCGGGGTTGGGCCCGGGGAACACATCTTTGGAAAGCTTGTTGAAAAAGCAAAGGGACGGGGATTACTGGTCCCACTTCTTGCGGATCGGGATATCTCAGGATCTGGAATAGAAGTTGATCTTGGCGCAGGAAAGGCGCTGGTTGCGGCCGGGCCAGCCGCTTTGGCGAAGGCTCTGAACCGACCTCTGATTGCCGGGTACATGTCGTATAGCAAAGTGGGCCGCGACTGGGTTGTCCATGCGCATTTCACTGAGCCAATCCCAATGCCGGAACCGGGACCGGATGAGACCGACGTGGAGGCGTGGACGCGGGCATGGGTGGACCGCATCTCTCCTGTTATCAGTGAACATCTGGTTGACTGGCACATGATGCAGAAAGTATTCGTAGCAGATTTGGATGCGGGGCGGCTTGAACGCGCGCGCCGCCGTGCGGAGCAAGAGCACTCAGATGCCCATAGTGATGCGCCGGAGGACCCGAAGGAGGCGACGTGAGGATCGGGATCGTAAGCCCATATTCGTTTGACGTTCCGGGCGGAGTACAGATTCACATTAACGACCTCGCCAATGAACTAACTAGGCGCGGGCATTTCGTGTCCGTCCTAGCCCCATCCGAATCGGAGGAGAACCCGGATTGGCTGGTGCCGACGGGTAGGGCCGTCGCGATCCCGTTCAATGGTTCGGTTGCGCGCCTATCTTACGGACCGCGGGCAGCGAAGAAGACGAAGAAGTGGCTTGAAGACGGGGACTTCGACGTCGTCCACATTCACGAACCGGGAACGCCGTCTCTGGGCATGCACGCGCTGCGAAACGCGGATGCTCCCGTTGTGGCCACATTCCACTCCGCGATGGACCGTTCCAAGGCGCGCTCGATTACCGCGGGAATGGTGGCACCTTTGCTGGAGCGCATTTCAGCGCGGATTGCGGTCTCTGCTGAGGCCAGGCGCACGCTGGTGGAACACCATGGAGGGGACGCCGTAGTCATCCCGAACGGGGTGGAGACATCCATGTACCGGGCGGCGAAACCGCTGCCGAAGTGGGAGGCAACCCCGGATCGACCCGTGATCGTATTCCTGGGCCGCCTGGATGAGTCACGCAAGGGCCTACCGATATACGCCGGCGCGATTGAAGAGGTGCTCGGCTCATTCCCGGGCGCGCGGTTCCTTGTTGCGGGCCGCGGGGACTCCAAAGCAGTGGATGCCCTGGTGACCAAATATCCCGATTCGGTCGAGGTCGTTGGCGAAGTAACCGACCAAGAGAAGGCCTCCCTCTTGAGTGGGGCGACCATTTACGTCGCACCTCAAACCGGCGGTGAATCCTTCGGGATCGTCCTTGTGGAGGCGATGTCCGCGGGAACATGCGTGGTCGCCTCCGACATCGCAGCATTCCAAGCAGTGCTGGATGACGGCAACGCGGGTGCCCTGTTCAAGAATGGCGACCCAAGTGACTTGGCGCGCGTCATTGTGGAGCTCCTGAACGAGCCCGAAAGGCTGGAGGCGTTGGCAGAGGACGGTGAGGCGCGTTCATCCATGTACGACTGGGGTACGGTGACCGATCAGATCATGGCGGTTTATGAGGAGGTCGTTGACCGTGGGGCGCCTCCCGTCACCGGGACCCCCTATGAGGCCGTCCGCTCCAAGATCTCCAAGAATGAGGCTTAGGGGCCTGCACCCCAGCGGTGTTCTATAGTTCGACAATCTACAGTTTTACGAGGGCGGTTTAGCAATGCCAATGTGGGGATGGGTGGCCGTGCTGGTCGGCGTCGTGGTCCTGATTATCGGGCTCATGGCGTGGAGTTATGCGGCGCGCATTGACCGACTTCATAGGCGCTTGGCGTCCGCGCGGCTGGGTCTGGACCGTCACCTCGTTCGTAGAAGCGCTGAGGCACTACGGATTTCAGAAGTTCCCTCGGTAGTTACCGCGGGGGGAGATACCCTCCATGCCGCGGCGACAGAAGCGTTGCTGGCATCTGAGTTTCCCCTGGCTCCAGACACACTTGGTGGCTTTGCGCGCCAGGGTAGTGGATCCGGTGAGGACGCGGCACAGCGGCTTGCTGCGGAGTCGGCACTGTCCAGGGCTCTACGGGAGGTCTTGGATCCACAGATGCGCAAGGAGCTGGAGGAAGATCCGCTAACCAGAGTGCAGCTAGCTTCGCTGGATGATGTTGGAAACAGAGCGCGGGTCGCGCGCACCCTGCACAACCAGGACGTGCTACAGGTCCAGGCCCTTCGCGCGAAGATCCTGCCCAGGGTCGCTCACCTGGCAGGGAGCGCCCCGATGCCGCAGTTTGTAGATTTCGATGACCTTGGCTGAACCAGGAACAAAGGAGCGAAACGAGGACGCGCAGGCTCAAGAACCGTGGGCGCGCTACAGATTAGCAGCCCAGGCCGGAGAAAGAGGTCTGGAAGGACACCGACCCACAGGCGCCTCACCTTTCGACATAGGGACCGGTGGCAAAGAGACCCGTAAGGTCGGCCCGGCAGGCCGCTTCATTGCCAGCATGGGATTGAGCCCGGTAGAACTTTCGATCGTCGTAGTCTCCATTGTGGGCCTGGCCCTTTCAATGATCTTCCTCCTGCGGGACTCCGGGTTCACGAATACGGGTCTGTATGCGCTAATCGCACTTATCCCCTTAACGGTGGTCGGCTGGATCCTGATGCGCTCAGACAGGTTGGCGCCTCTGCCAACCAGGTACACGTTGATTTCGCTCCTCTGGGGCGGCGGGGTAGCAACAGCCGTGGCCGGGGCTGTGAACTCTGGTCTATATGCCGACTTCATTCTTTACCTAGGTGACTTTGAGGTGGCAGAGACACTGGCAGGAGTCGCCGTGGCACCCATATCTGAAGAGGTCATGAAGGGTGCGGGCGTCGCCCTCGTCCTCATAGTGTCGCGCAAATACGTTGTCTCAATCACGAACGGAATCGCGGTTGGCGGATTGGTCGGCGCAGGCTTCGCGTTCACGGAGAACATCATCTACTTTGCCGACGCGCACACCAGCGGAACCACCATGCTGGGGATAACCATATTTGGACGCGCGGTCATGAGCCCATTCGTGCACCCCATGGCAACGTCGCTTACTGGACTGGGCGTTGCCGCGGCTCTTCTTTCCAAACCGACCGTGTGGTCGTGGATTTGGAGGCCCGGACTTGGACTCATTGGAGCCATGGCTATCCACTCCCTATGGAACGGAATCGCCAGCGTGGGGGTTGCGTTCATAGTCCTGTACCTCCTTGTTGAACTCCCCGTGTTTGTCGTCTGGCTGGTGTGGATCCTACGCAGACCGAAGAAAATGCTGCCCGTCCTCTACGCCGGACTTATGCCCTATGAGGCAACTGGATGGATGCGCACCTACGAACTCACCACGATATGCGACCTTCGGGCACGTCGTGGCGCACTGCGTTGGGCGCGAAAGACCTCCAGGTTGGCCAGTAAAGCGATGCGCGGATATCTGCGAGACGCCGGAAGACTGGGTTTGCTTCAGGAACTGATTGAGAAACTTGGCCCCACACGATCCCGTGTGCTGCTGGCCAAGTCCTGCCTGTCGCTAACAATCTCAAACAGGGAGATGTTCTTAGAACAAGGCCGACTGAAGGACCAGCAACAACTGCTTGGGACAAAACAAGCTGCTCAAAAATAACTGTCGAGCAGCAGGATGTAACAAAGGAATGCATTTCAGTGACTGATCTTGGGCCGGACTGGGTTCCGGACGAGGACGGAATACTCAGCAGGGAAGGTGCCCGTCTTCTAATCTTCGACGCTGAGGGGAACGTGCTGCTCATACGCGGCCACGACACCCATGACACGGAGCACGCCTGGTGGTTCACAGTTGGCGGCGGCGTTGAGCCGGGGGAGAGCCCGCGGGAGGGGGCCGTGCGCGAAGCAAGGGAAGAGACGGGCATGGTCTTTGACCCCGACTCCGTCGCAGGTCCCGTACTTCACAGGAAGGCAGAGTTCCGGTTCCGCAACGTCCTCGCACGTCAAGAAGAAGTCTTCTTCATTGGGCGGGTGGACGCTGTGCGACCCCGGCTGAAGCGGCAAGACCTTACCGACCTCGAAAAACAGACTTTGGATGAGTTCGCGTGGCTTTCCCCCGAAGAGCTACTTCGCCTTAGCCGCGTGGAAACGGTCTATCCGGAATCGCTGCCGCAACACGTGGAACGCTGGTCGAAAGGGTGGGATGGAGTCATGGTGGAGCTGGCTCCCGAGGGCGGCCCACGTGGCGGCTGGGTACACGAAGGCGACTGAACCCGTGAGGGACGGTAGACGTCCCCGATCAGACGGTTTGTGCGCGGCCACCTCCCCGATGATGACGTTTGCGTGAGACCGGCTAGGATTGATGCGGTTTTGAGAGTAGGGAGGCAGTATGGCGGGTCACTCAAAGTGGGCTACCACGAAGCACAAGAAGGCGGCTATCGACGCCAAGCGGAGCAAGCTGTTCGCGCGACTGGTAAAGAACATTGAAGTATCAGCGCGCACCGGAGGCGGAGACCCCGCTGGAAACCCGGGCCTTTACGACGCGATCCAGAAGGCCAAGAAGAACTCTGTTCCAGCCGACAATATCGACCGCGCGGTAAAGAGAGGCTCAGGTGCTGAGTCCGGGGGAGCCGACTGGCAGTCCATCACGTATGAGGGATACGGCCCCAATGGTGTCGCAGTGCTGGTTGAGTGCCTGACAGATAACCGAAACCGCGCAGCATCCGAAGTGCGCGTGGCGTTCAACCGCAACAACGGCTCCCTGGCAGATCCCGGGTCTGTTGCGTACCTGTTCGCGCGCCGCGGAATCATCGAAGTACCCGCTGAAGGTGTCGATGAAGACCAGATATTCGAGGTCGTGATTGAGGCCGGCGCAGAAGACGTCGAAAACATCGACGATGTTTACCTTGTCACGTGCGCACCGGGGGATGTCGTTGAGGTTCGCCAAGCACTGCAAGAGGCGGGGATCGACTACAACTCCGCTGAGGTTGAGTTCCACTCTTCCATTGAAGTGGACCTTGACCGCGATGGTGCATCGAAGATCATTCGACTGATCGACGCCCTTGAAGATCTGGATGACGTTCAAGAGGTGTACTCCAACGCGGCCATCTCCGATGAGGTTTTGGCTTCCTTGGAAGAGGACTAGGGGTACCTGGTAGGCCTTCGTTAGCCAATAGTTCACAGTGCGGTAGCAGCGGAGGAGTCCCGTGCGCATTTTAGGCATCGATCCTGGAATCACCCGTTGCGGCATCGGAGTGGTTGAGGTTGACGATGCCCGAAAAGCCACCCTTGTTGGGATGTTCGTCGTAAAGACTGACCGCAGTCTGGCGTTGCACTTTCGCCTGCGCGACATAGCGGATGCGGTCAGCCGCGCGCTTGCGGACTACCAGCCCGACATCGTCGCCATAGAACGCGTGTTTACGCAAGACAACCTCCAGTCCGTCATGACCACGACCCAGGCGATGGGTGTAGCCATGGCGGAGGTAGGGCGCGCGGAGCTGCCCGTGGCTGTATATACACCCTCCGAAGTAAAGGCTGCTGTGACCGGCAACGGGCGCGCCGACAAGGCCCAGGTTCAGCACATGGTCGCCCGCATCCTAGGTTTGAATGCACTTCCGCGCCCGGCGGACGCGGCCGACGCCCTCGCCATTGCGATATGTCACGGATGGCGCGGCACTGGGATTTTGGGTGGCGGCACCGACAACGTCGTGGACGTTTCACTGTCGGGCAAGGTGACGTCAAAAGGGGAACTAACGCCGGCGCAACGCGTCTGGGCGGAAGCCCAAGCCGCCCAAAAGCGTAGGGGAGCGGTGGATCCGCGGCGCAATGGTGGGAGGTAACCGACGTGTCGTGCTCATATGTGCGCCCCAAGCCTGATATCGTACGTATGTTCGAGATGGAGGATGCGTGATTTCTTCGCTTCAAGGCACACTCGCTGCCGTGGGTCCCGCCTGGGTTCATATTGTTGTCGGTGGCGTTGGGTTCCGGGTGGAGGTGCCCGGTGCCTTCGCTGGTCGGCTCAACGGCAGCATCGACCAACAGGTGTCTCTACATACTCATCTGGTGGTGCGCGAAGACGCGCTGACGCTCTACGGATTTGAAACGGATGCTGATCGCGATGGGTTCGGTGTGCTGCTGTCCGTCAGTGGTATTGGCCCGAAACTGGCTTTGGCTGCAATTGATGTCGTTGGGTTGAATGGGCTGCGCCTTGCCATTGCTAATGAGGATCTCAAAGAACTCTCGCGCATTCCGGGGGTAGGAAAGAAGACGGCCCAACGCATGGTCTTGGAGATCGGTGAGAAACTGGGGGCTCCGCAGCAGGTGCCAGGAGAAGACGTGGCGAAGGTTGACGTCGGCAGCGCAGACGCTGCTGTGCGTGAGTCAGTGCAGGCTGCCCTTGAACAGTTGGGTTGGCCTGCGGCGGTTGCACAAAGAGCCGTTGACAGGGTCGAAGGTGAGCATCTTACGACTGAGACGATGCTGCGTGCCGCCCTTGCAACACTAGGAAATGAGGCCGGCCGTGGATTCTGAGTTTGACCGCACGGAAAGCGACGGGGAATACAGGATTGTTGCGCCGGACGCAGATGAGATAGAAAGGGCCGCGGAGGCTGCTTTGCGCCCTCGTTCTCTAGAAGAATTTGTCGGCCAGCCGGCAGTGCGTAGGCAGCTTGGGATTGTTCTGAACGCCGCCAAAGGACGCGGAGAACCGGTGGACCACGTCCTGTTGGTCGGCCCGCCAGGACTTGGCAAGACGACATTGGCCATGATTATCGCCGCGGAGATGGGTGCATCCCTGCGACTTACTTCGGGGCCGGCAATACAGCACGCGGGAGATTTGGCATCCATCCTCTCTTCCTTGCAGCCGGGCGACGTCTTGTTTATCGATGAGATTCACCGCCTTGCGCGAACCGCTGAAGAAATGCTCTATCTGGCCATGGAGGACTTTCGTGTCGACATTATTGTCGGCAAGGGTCCGGGCGCCACGTCCATTCCTTTGACCTTGCCCAGGTTCACGGTGGTTGGTGCAACTACCCGATCTGGACTATTACCGGCACCACTGCGGGACCGGTTCGGATACACCGCGCACCTGGAGTTCTACTCAACCGAGGATCTGGAAAAAGTGGTCTCGCGAAGTTCCTTTCTGATGGGGACGCGGCTTTCTTCGGGTGCTATATCGGAGATTGCAGGGCGCTCCCGTGGCACACCCCGTATCGCTAACAGACTGTTGCGACGCGTGTCGGACTACGCGCAAGTGCATGGGAATGACAGCGTAGATCGTGAGAGTGCTCACGAAGCTTTGTCCGTTTTCGAAGTGGATCCGGTCGGGCTGGACCGCCTTGACCGTGCTGTCTTAGATGCAATGTGTCGCAACTTTGGGGGCGGGCCTGTGGGACTTGGGACTCTTGCGCACACCGTTGGAGAAGAGGCAGAGACCCTAGAAACCGTTGCTGAACCGTATCTGGTGCGCCAGGGCTTCATTATGAGAACCCCAAGGGGAAGGGTTGCAACCAGGAAAGCGTGGGAACACCTAAACATGACGCCACCCAACCCAGATGCGTTGTTCAACGCATAATTGGGCCTGGAGTTACAGATTGCTTGCGGTATCCCCTAGACTTCTTTGGTTACTGTCAAGAACCGGAAAGTGAGACAACTCCGTGGGAATCGAACTTCTCCTCTTTATGGGCGTGCTGGTAGTCGGCATGTTCGTGATGAACTCATTCGCGAAGAAATCGGCAAAGAAGCGCCAGGATGAGCAAGAGCGGACCATGCGGGAACAAATGGTCCCAGGCGTTTGGGTACAGACCTTCTCAGGCTTCTTTGGTCGATTCGTGGACTTCGATGGCGACGTCGTCATTCTGGAGACCCCCAGCGGTGAGGAAACCTACTGGATCAAGGCTGCGATTCGCGCCGTCAACGACCCGCCGTTTGAAGCAATTGGTGATGAAGATGGCGACGGCTTCGTTGAGGACGTTGAGCTTGACGTAATCGAACCAGCCACCGACGACGTGGACCCCTCAGTTTCGGGTACTTCAGATCCAGAGTCTGCCGACTCGGACACCAAGTAACCCTCACCAGCAAGGTAGTAACACTTTGGCAAAGAAAACAGTCCGCCCTGTACGCACGCTGGTCACGCTTCTGATTGTGGTGGCAGTTGCGGCAGGTGCACTAATCATCGGTCATTTCACACAGGGAGCCGGTCTGGCCCCGAAACTGGCGTTGGACCTAGAAGGTGGCACGCAGGTCATTCTGACTCCGAAGCTTGAAGAAGGCGCGGACTCCCGGGCGGTCACCGCCGACGACATGAATGAGGCCATCGCAATTATCCGTCAGCGTGTTGACGCCTCTGGTGTCGCGGAGGCGGAGATATCCACGTTGGGCTCCAACAACATTGTGGTGGCTATTCCAGGTGAGACCGATGAGTCCATCTTGAACCTGGTGCGGACCTCTGCAACGATGCGGTTCCGCCCGGTGCTACAGGTTGGTGCCGCGCCTGCCATAGACACCAGTCAGATTCCTCAAAGTGAGGAAGAGCTGGCAGCGATGTCGGTGGAGGAGCTGGCAGCAGCCATGGCTGACTCTGATGGGGACGGAATCGTTTCCGAAGCGGTCGTTGGAAACCCGGAGAACAACTCCGACCTCGCTTGGATCACCGAAGCCACCTACCGTGACTACCTATTGCTTGATTGCACTGACCCCGCCAATCTCACTGGCGAAATTAAGGATGATCCTGAGGCCGCCATGGTTGCGTGTGGTGTGGACGGGGATGCCAAGTACATCCTGGGCCCAGTGGACGTTGAGGGAACGAACCTCAAGAGCGCCTCTGCCGGTATGGCCACAAACTCTGCCGGTCAGTCAACCGGAGGTTACGCAGTTTCCCTAGAACTGGACTCCGAAGGCACAAAGGCGTTCTCCGATGCGTCAACGCGCCTCTATGAATTTGCACAGACTGATGCCACACGTAACCGTTTCGCGGTCGTTCTGGATGGAAACGTCATCGTTGCACCGTCAATGAACGTGCCGATCGCTGATGGTCGGGCACAGATAACCGGTAACTTCACGGCGTCTGAGGCCCAAGAGTTGGCGAATCAGCTTCAGTTCGGGTCCCTTCCTCTGAACTTTGAAGTTCAGTCAGAACAGCAGATTTCTGCAACCTTGGGAACCGACCACCTCCAGAAGGGCCTGTGGGCTGGACTTGTTGGTCTGTTGCTGGTTGTTGCCTACATGGCCTGGCAGTACCGCGGTCTTGCGTTGCTGTCCGCAGGTTCGCTTGTGGTAGCAGGCATCATCACCTACCTGGTCATCACGATCCTGTCGTGGTCCATGGGGTACAGGTTGTCACTGCCTGGCGTGGCTGGTTTGATCATCGCGGTGGGTATTACCGCGGACTCCTTCATCGTCTACTTTGAGAGAATTAGAGATGAGGTGCGTGACGGTCGGCCTCTGAACGTGGCAGTAGAGGACGGATGGGACCGCGCCAAGCGCACGCTCATCATCTCCGACGCCGTGAACCTTGTTGCAGCCGTGGTGCTGTACGTGCTGGCTGTCGGTGGGGTGCAGGGCTTTGCATTCACGCTGGGTGTCACCACGGTCGTCGACTTGCTTGTGGTCTTCATGTTCACCCACCCGATGTTGTCTTTGATGACCAGAACCCGTTTCTGGGGAGAAGGACACCGTTGGTCTGGACTGGACCCAGAACACCTGGGTGCGAAGGACGGGTTCACGTACCGTGGACGACTGAATGCCCAACCGACCCGCAAGCGCTCTAAGGCGAAGGCACCCAAGCGGGTTGCGGAGCAGAAGCGTCATGCAAGCGCAGAAGCGCAGCCGGCTGAGGAATCCGTGGCCGTTGCAGTAGCAACCGTCGAACCCGTGGAATCTGCGGACATGGACGTGGTACTTGCGGAGGCCAAAGCAGCACTGACGCCCTCGTCCGTACCAGATGGCGCCGATGCAGGTGAACCCAGGAAGCTGTCGCTCGCGGAGCGCCGCCGCCTTGAGGCTAAGAAGTCAAAGTCCGCTAACGAAGAAGCGGGGGAGTAGAGCAATGATTAGCTTTTCGCAGTGGGGCAATGAGCTCTATTCAGGCAAGCGCTCCTACAACATCGTTGGTCATGCCAAGCAGTTCCTAACTGCAGGAATAGCGCTGATAGTCCTATCTCTGCTGCTCCTTGGCATTCGCGGGCTGAACCCTTCCATTGAGTTCTCCGGTGGAACGCAGTTCATCGTCACGGGTACCCCGCAGGCCAGCCAGCAGATCGCGTACGACACGTTGGCGGCTGACGGAATCAGTGAGAACGTTCGTGTATCTCAGTTGGGTACGGACTCCATCCGCATCCAAACCCAGAGCATGGATACGGCGCAGACCACGGCATTGCGTGCGGACCTTGCCCAGGCGTATGGGGTTTCGGACGAGGACGTTCAGACGAACTCCGTTGGTGCCACTTGGTCACAAGACGTGACTAAGAAGGCGCTGCAATCAATCGTCATCTTCGTCGTCTTGGTCGCCGTGCTCATGACGGTGTACTTCCGATCTTGGGCTATGTCGACTGCCGCGCTGATCGCCCTCGCACACGACCTTATCTTCACCGTAGGTTTCTTCGCGTTGACGCAGGTGGAGGTGTCTCCGGCGACTGTCATTGGGTTCCTGACGATTTTGGGATACTCCCTGTACGACACGGTGGTCGTGTTCGATAAGGTCAGGGAACTGTCTGAGAACCACATGGACCAGAGTAAGTACACGTATGGGCAGCTTGTGAACCTTGGTGTGAATCAGACTTTGGTTCGTTCCATCAACACTTCTGTCGTTGCGCTCTTGCCAGTCGGCGCCATTCTTTTCATCGGCTCGCTGCTGCTGGGCGCCGGAACACTCACCGATATTTCGCTGGCGCTTTTCGTAGGCATCTTTATCGGCACCTTCTCATCGGTGTTCATCGCATCGACGTCGTTGGCGCTGATACATGGTTCACGCGCGAAGATTAAGGCGAAGGACGAAGCGATCCTTGCGGCGCGTAAAGTCAGTGCTGAGGATGGACACACCCATCCGGACGAGGTCGTGGTTTCGTCCGCGAAAGTCACTCCCGGACGCCACCTTGGTCAGTCCGCACAACCGAAACGTAAAAACAGGGGGAAGTAATGTCTAGCCAACGCGATGTCGCCGCGGTAGTCGAGTCCGCAATAGGTCTAATTCCTGGATTCCCGGAAGAGGGGGTGCTCTTTCGCGATATCACACCACTTCTTGCGAATGGTCCGGTCTTCTCCAAGTTGATCGCATATCTTGCGGACCGATACAGGGGTCAGATCGACTATGTCGCGGGCTTGGAGTCCAGGGGATTCATCTTGGCAGCGCCAATGGCGGCGGAGCTTGGAATCGGTATGCTCACACTGCGTAAGGCAGGGAAACTGCCGCCTCCGGTTGTTGGCGTAGATTACGCGCTGGAGTATGGCACGGCCCGCCTAGAGATCCGTCCCGACACGGTTCCGGATGGTGCCAAGGTGCTGATCGTCGACGATGTCTTGGCAACGGGCGGAACAGCACGGGCTGCCGTAGAGCTGCTGGAGCAGTGCGGGGCGGAAGTTACAGGCCTCTTCTTCATGATTGAGCTGGTCGATCTCCACGGCGTTGAGAAGCTGTCGGATGAATCCATCGACACTTTGATCAAAGTACACGAGGACTAAGACGCCTAAACGCGATTGCGGGTCTATCATGGTCTAATGGAAGAAATAGAGATCGTTGAGGGCCCAAAGACGCCGCCTTCGGGCTCTTTAGTGCGTTCCGGCCTCGCGTGGTTTTCCACCAGAGGCCGTTCTTCCATCCCGGAGATTGAGCCGCTGGTAAGGGCTGTTAAGGCACACCATCCACGCGCGCCTCTTGGTGAGATTGAGAGGGCGTACCGCACGGCGGAGCACTGGCATCAAGGCCAGATGCGTAAGTCTGGTGAGGCGTACGTTACGCACCCGGTTGCCGTGGCCACAATTCTTGCCGAAATAGGCATGACGCCCCCAACTTTGGTCGCGGCACTGCTGCACGACACGGTTGAGGACACCGACTACACGCTGGAGCAGCTCTCTAAAGACTTCGGTCCAGAGATCGCAGCGATGGTTGACGGAGTTACAAAGCTGGACCGCATCAGGTACGGGGCTTCTGCGCAGTCTGAGACGTTGCGGAAGATGATTGTCGCGATGAGTCGCGACATCCGCGTGCTTCTGATCAAACTGGGGGACCGCCTACACAACGCCCGTACATGGAAGTACGTCGCGTCAGATTCTGCGAAGGCAAAGGCGCGGGAGACTCTGGAGATATACGCTCCGCTTGCCCACCGCCTGGGCATGAACACCATTAAGTGGGAGCTGGAAGAACTTTCGTTCCAGACGCTGTATCCAGACATCTACGAAGAAATTGATCGTCTTGTTGGGGAGAGGGCGCCTCAACGCAACAAGTACCTGAACACCATCGTGGATGCCCTTGAGGAAGACCTTAGGCATTCGAAGATCAAGGGCACTGTCACGGGTCGGCCGAAGCACCACTACTCCATCTACCAAAAGATGATTGTCCGTGGCAAAGAGTTTGATGAGATCTACGACCTGGTCGCCGTGCGTGTGCTGGTGGAGTCGGTCAAGGACTGCTACGCGGTCCTTGGTGCCGCCCACGCCCGCTGGAACCCCATCCCAGGTCGGTTCAAAGACTACATCGCGATGCCGAAGTTCAATCTTTACCAGTCTTTGCACACGACGGTTGTTGGCCCAGGTGGGCGCCCAGTTGAGTTGCAGATCCGCACCAGAGAAATGCATGAACGCGCAGAGTACGGTGTTGCCGCGCACTGGCGCTACAAGCAGTCACCTGGGACCGCCGGCTCCGAATCTGACCGCATGTCTCCAAAAGAGCAGATGGACTGGGTCCGTCTTCTTGTGGAAATGGAGAAGGAAACGGGTGATCCCGAAGAGTTCCTAGATTCGTTGCGTTACGAAATAGCTGGCGATGAGGTTTACGTCTTCACACCGCGCGGCCAGGTCATCGTCCTTCCGCCAGGCTCCACGCCTGTCGACTTCGCATATGCAGTCCACACGGAAGTTGGACACAGGACCGTCGGTGCCAAGGTCAACGGGCGCTTAGTGGCGCTGAGCACGAAGCTGGAGTCGGGCGACGCTGTGGAGATCGTCACCGCGCAAGAAGGTAAGGGCGCACCCTCACAGGACTGGCTAAAGTTCGTTGCATCTTCACGTGCAAAATCGAAGATCAAGCAGTGGTTCCAAAGGGAACGCAGGGAAGAGGCAATCGACCTAGGCCGCAGCCACATCGCGAAGGCGATGAAGAAGCTAAACCTGCCGCTACAACGTCTCATGACGCACGACGCTGTCCTCTCTGTTGCAACAGGTATGGGCCTGCGCGATATTTCCGCCCTGTATGCGGCCGTGGGTGAAAACCATGTTTCCGCCCAGCACGTTGTCAACAAGTTGGTAGAGATTCTGGGCGGTGACGCCGGCACTGAAGAAACCCTGGCGGAGGCGGTTACCCCAGGAACAATCTCAGCTCACCGTCCGGGCCCATCCGCACTGGGGGACGCTGCGGTCATCGTTGATGGGATGAGTTCGAACGAAGTCTGGGTGAAACTGGCGAAGTGTTGCAAACCGGTTCCCGGTGACCAGATCGTTGGGTTCATAACCCGCGGACAGGGTGTGTCCATACACAGGGATGACTGTGTGAATGCCCAGCACCTTATGGAAACCCATCCGGAGCGCATTATTGCTGTGCTGTGGGATGGGGACCAGACCGGGAACCAGTACCTAGTGGAGATTGAGATCAAGGCGCTCAATAGGCCCGGCTTGTTGAATGAGCTGTCGAAGGTGTTCTCCGACCACGGTGTGGACATCGTTTCGGGATCAATGCAGGCCACGGGTGAACAGATTGCCAGCGCACGTTTCTCGTTTGGACTGCCGGGACTGGGGTATTTGGATGCCGTCCTCGCGTCACTGCGGCGTGTGGACGGCGTTTTTGAGGCGTCCCGTGTTATGGGAGGAACCAGAAAAGACTCATCCTCTAACGCAGGTTGAGTGTCTCCATCTGGACCACTTTTCGGCGTTGAGTTCCAGCATTACTCAAACGCGGGCTAGTATGTCCTACAGCACTAGGCCGTGTGCCGTGCCCGCGCAAAATACGCCAACTCGTTGGCCCCTAGCTCCTGAAGGATCACTTTGACGGAACAAGCAAAGCCCCAGGTCCCCTCTTCCCCTGCCACACCGGGGGCAGCAGCCCCCGTACCGGCCCCACCGGCAAGGTTCGTGCCTAGCCCACCGGGACCGGCTGCAGGATCGGTGCAAGACACGGAAAAGGAGGGCGCAAAGGCCACTTCAAACGTGCCGCGACCAACCGCGCCGCCTGCACCAAAGAAACAGGAGCCCCAGACAATCGCATTTGGACGCAGCGATGAGGAGGGCAACGTTTGGGTGATAGATGGCGAAACCGAACGCATAGTTGGCGCCTACCCAGATGGCATTCCCGAAGAACCTTTCGCCCTGTATGTCCGCCGCTTCGAAGAACTTGTCGCCACGGTGAACCTGTTCGAAGCGCGCATGCCACAGCTTTCCCCTCGGGACCTGGACGGGACTTTGAAGTCACTGCGTGAACAGGTTCGTGAACCCTCTGCGATCGGTGACCTCCCAGCGCTTCGTGCGCGTGTTGAGGGCTTGGAAGATGCCGTCAAGGCCCGCAAGGAACAGATCCGGGTTGAACGTGCTGCCGCCAAGGAAGCCGCGCTGGAAGCCCGAACTGCAATCGTGGCTGAGGCAGAGGCAATCGCTGCTCAGCCAGCCGAACGCACCCAGTGGAAGAACTCTGGACAACGGCTTCGTGAGCTCTTGGACCAGTGGAAGACCCAGCAGCGCCAAGGCGCCCGCCTTGATAAGTCGCAAGAAGACGCACTTTGGAAGCGCTTCTCCGCTGCGCGCACCACGTTTGACCGTGGGCGTCGTCAGTATTTCTCCGCCCTCGACGCACGCCAGAATGAGGCGAAGGCGCAGAAAGAGAAGTTGATTGCGCAGGCGGAAGCCCTGCAAAACTCCACTGATTGGCGTGAAACGTCACACCAGTACCGCCAACTGATGGACCAGTGGAAGATGGCTGGACGGGCTTCACGTAAGGAAGACGACGCGCTTTGGGCGCGGTTCCGCGCTGCCCAGCAGGTCTTCTTCGACCAGAGGCGCAGCCACGACGCAGCTGTGGACCAAGAGTTCGGTGCGAACTTGGCGAAGAAGGAAGAGCTGGCGGTCCAGGCTGAAGCACTCCTGCCGATTACGGATATCGACGCGACGAAGAAGAAGCTTCGCCTGATCCAGGATGAATGGGAAAACGTCGGGCAGGTGCCCTCGCGTGACGTGTCGCGCATCGAAGGTCGTCTGCGGGCGGTTGAGCGGGAGCTCCGTGAGGCGGAGAACCGCGAATGGAAGCGCTCCGACCCGGAGACCAGGGCGCGCGCCGAAGGCATGCTGGCTCAACTGGAAGCGTCAATCGCTGAACTCACTGCGGCCAAGGCAGCTGCAGAGGCCGCCGGAGATAAGAAGCTGGCCAAGGAAACCGACAACGCACTGAAGGTCAAGGTCCTCTGGCTGGAGCAGATCCGCTCCTCCGTGGACTAGTCTTCCGCCATGAACATTGAGCTGATTCCAGCCGCACTTTTTGGTGCAAACTGTTACGTTCTGTGGGGCGAGGGCGAGGGGCAGGCACTGGTGGTCGACCCCGGGCCCGGCACCGCCCAGCAGGTTAAAGAGCTGTTGGCGCAAAACGGGTTAGAGGTTGGTGCTGTTCTCCTCACCCACGGTCACGTAGACCACGTTTGGGATGCAAAGGCTGTGAGTGGGGACTCGGTTCCCGTGTTCATCCCGGAGGGGGACCTGCACTGGCTGACTGACCCGGTTGGCCTACTTGAGATGCGCGCAGAAGCACTGGGACTTGGGCCCTGGGAGGCCCCGGCACTGGTGGAGGGGCTGGGATCCCAGACTTTCACTCCGGTTCCCGGTGTCACGTTGCGCTCAGTTCCAGCGCCTGGGCACTCCCCGGGATCCTCGCTCTTCCTAATTGCTGTGGATCCTTCGCAGCAACCACTGGCACTGTGCGGTGACGTAATCTTTGCCGGCTCGGTTGGTAGGACTGATCTGCCTGGCGGAGATGAGTGGGTGATGAGGGAGACGTTGCGGACTCTGGCGGACGCCCTCGACCCCCGAACAGCTCTGCTACCTGGACATGGTGAGCCAACTGTTTGGGAGCAGGAACTGGCGTCGAACCCCTATGTTGCGCGCGCACGCCGCCGCGACGCGCGCTGAAATGTGATCGAGGGCGGGCGGAGGTGACCGTCCTCGCCCCGAATGAGCGCGCTGGGAATGGAGCGCGCTGACTGTCCAGAGGAGGACCGTTGAGCAAACGTGCGATTTCCGGATTCCCCGAACTCTTGCCTGCGGAACGAAAAGTCGAGGCGTGGGTTGAGTCGCGACTGCAGGAGACCTTTGAGAAGCATGGGTTCGTGGGTATCCAAACGCGCGCCGTGGAGCCACTGAGTGCGCTGGAGGCAAAAGGGGAGACCTCAAAGGAGGTTTACCTGCTGGAGCGCCTTCAGTCCGCAAAGGCGGGGACACGTGCGCAGTTGCGCTCAGACACGCTGGGCCTTCACTTTGACCTGACGGTGCCGCTTGCGCGCTACGTCCTGCAGAACTCCAATGCGTTGCTGTTCCCGTTTAAGCGCTATCAGATCCAGAAGGTTTGGCGGGGGGAGCGACCTCAAGAGGGGCGTTTCCGTGAGTTCACCCAGGCTGACATCGACATTGTGGGCCAGAACGACCTTGGGCTGCACCATGAGGTGGAGGCGGCCGAAGTCATGTTGGACGCCCTTGACGCCCTTGGCTTTGGTCCGGTCCTGATGGAGATCAACAACCGCAAACTGCTTCAAGGCATCGCGAACGCCGCGGGTATCCAGGATTTCGCCGCCACTTTGCGCGCTCTGGATAAGTTCGACAAAATCGGGAGCCAGGGAGTTGAGGCTGAGCTCCTCTCCCAAGGTCTTTCTGCCGATCAGGTACAAGTTGCCCTGCGCGCCGCCCAGATCACGGCGGAAACGGGCGGAGAACTTCGTGAGAAAGTGGAGGCACTGGGGCTCCCGCAAGACGAAGTGGCCGACGGCTTGGATTCCCTGTGTTTGGTCCTGGACCAGTTACACGCGTTCATGCCGGGGCAGGTCCAAGCGTCGCTGAGGATTGCACGCGGCTTGGACTACTACACCGGCACGGTTTACGAGACGATAATCCCCGGACACGAAAGTTTCGGCTCCGTGTGCTCCGGGGGAAGGTACGATGAGCTGGTTTCGGACGGGCGTCGAACCTTCCCTGGGGTGGGGCTTTCCATCGGCGTTACGCGCCTGGTTGCGCTTTTGTTGAGCGCGGGGATGTTAGAACCGATCCGCCCCACTTCAACCATGGTTGTCGTGGCCGTGAATGATGAGGCATCCCGCGCGGACTCAGTAGAGGTTGCTAGGGCGTTGCGCGCCCGCGGCATACCCGCCGAAACCTCACCGAATTCACAAAAGTTCGGGAAGCAGATCCGCTACGCCGACCGACGCGGCGTCCCCTACGTCTGGTTTGTGAACGAGGACGGCAGCCACTCAGTTAAGAACATCCAGACGGGCACCCAGGAAGTTGCTGACGCGGCTACCTGGGAACCCGACGCAGACTGACCTCAGTGCCGCGGCTTGCGGCGGCGTCCCCGGGCGTCGTCGTACCTGCGCTTCCCTTGGGAGTCGTCGTAGCGACGTTTACCTTGGCCATCATCGTAGCGGCGCGGACCGGGCCCCTCATCCACTGAGATCCGCAAGCGCCTGCCGGAAACGGTGGCTCTGGCAACCTTACTCATCTGAGCATCCGACAGGTCCTTGTCGATTTCAACGACAGTGAATGACGGGTAGATGTTGATCTTGCCCAAGGAGTCGCCGCGGATACCCGCCTCATTGGTGATCGCACCAACGATTGCGCGCGGCGACACACCGTCACGCTTGCCAACTTCAAGGCGGTACCGTGAGCGCCGACCCGTGAGCCGATTCGTCTTCTTGCGTTCCGCGTCAAAGGACTCACCTCTGGCGAAGTTGGCATCTTGGCGTTCACGTGCACTGCGGCTCATGGTCTGCATGGCCGGTGGCACCGCAGCGTCGTAGAGAAGGCGCGCCGCGATGTCGCGGTATCGCAGCCCCGCGTCATGCGCTGCGTTCAGCGCCTTCTCAATGTCGGCAACCCTAGCGGCGTCACTCTGGTTGTCGGACCCTACGATCGAGTCCAGTACGCGTCGGGCGCGCGCGTCAATGATTTCTTGGCTTGACGGGATCGGAACTTGCGTTAGCTTCGCACCTGTTAGGCGTTCAATCTGGCGCAGTCGCCCCTTTTCACGAAGCGTGAAGAATGTGAGTGAACGTCCCGCGCGCCCCGCACGGCCGGTGCGTCCAATGCGGTGCACGTAAACCTCAGTCTCACGCGGAACGTCATAGTTCACGACCAGTCCGATGCGCTCCACGTCTAGACCGCGAGCCGCGACGTCTGTGGCAACCAGAACATCGACCTCGCCATTACGCAGGGCCTGGACCAGACGTTCACGTTCGCGCTGCGCAATGTCACCGGAGATTCCCGAGGCCCGGATTCCACGCGCCACCAGCGCCATTGGAATCTCTTCGGCCTCACGCCGCGTTCGGACGAACACAATCGCAGCACCGCCCTCGCGCCCCTCATAATTACCGCGCATCTCAAGGACGCGTGCCAGGGCTTCCGTGCGCAGGGCGGGCGCGACGATGGAGTACGTCTGGAAGATAGTGGAGACTGTCGACGCCGCCGACGTCACCTCAATGCGCTGCGGGTCGCGAAGATGCTTCGCCGCGACCTTCTCAATTGCCTTCGGCATGGTGGCGGAAAATAGCGCGGTCAGACGCTCATCCGGAACGGTCGACAGAATGGTCTCAACGTCTTCCGCGAAACCCATCCGCAGCATCTCATCGGCCTCGTCCAAAACTACGGTGTGGACGTTGGTGAGATCGAGGGCGCCGCGGTCCAGCAGGTCCATGATTCGCCCCGGCGTACCCACAACGACCTGCGCCCCTTCACGTAGCGCACGCAGTTGCGGCCCGTAGGACGACCCGCCGTAGACCGTGACGACGCGGATTTTCGAGGACGTGCCCGCCAGAGACTGGAGCGCGTCCGTCGTCTGGATCGCCAGTTCCCGGGTGGGGGCGAGGACGAGGGCGGCGACCCCCTTCTGATTCCCATTCACGCGTCCAAGCAGCGGTAGGCCAAACGCTGCGGTCTTGCCGGTGCCTGTCTGGGCGATGCCGACGACGTCCCTGCCGGCAAGTAGCGGCGGGATGGCGGCACCCTGGATCGGAGTGGCCTGCGTGAAACCTAGTTCTTCTACTGTTTTCAGCTGGTATCCGGGCAGCCCCAGTTCGCTGAATAGGACCTGTTCTTCTGCGCCTGACATTTTCTTCCCCTCCGTTGGGGCTCACCTTATGCGTCGCGCCCCCTGTGTGGCGCCGACAGTTGGCGCACTGAATACCTTACGCGTGTGAGATCAAAGAGTTGGTCTCATGTGAGCAACCGCAAGTGGAACTGGAGTGCCTACGTGGGTTCCAGGGGCAGTTGGGGAAGATTGAGCGCGTACAATCGGAACATTGAGCAGGTCGCACTACTGGAGGAATGCCCCGTGCTACGAACACACAAGATGGATGAACTTGATCTGGACCTTGAGGGTCAGAAGGTGACGCTGACCGGTTGGGTTGATCGGCGCCGGGATCATGGGGGAGTGATCTTCATTGACTTGCGCGATGCCTCGGGGATTGCCCAGGTGGTTGTGCGTGATGAGGAGATCGGTCACTCCCTGCGTCCGGAGTATGTCCTTCGCGTAACCGGTGAAGTTGCGAAGCGTCCGGAAGGCAATGAAAACCCGAACTTGGCTTCGGGGCAGATTGAGGTGCTGACCGATGAGGTGGAAGTACTCAATACTGCGTCTGCGCTGCCTTTCCAGGTGTCATCCAGTCTTGATGGGACCGACGTTGGTGAAGAGGTGCGCCTGAAGTACCGCTACCTGGATATGCGCCGCCCCAGCATGCAGAGGGCGTTGCGCCTGCGTTCCGCTATGTCGCGTGTCACGCGTGAGACGCTGCTTGATGACGGGTTTGTGGAGATTGAGACTCCGACGCTGACCCGTTCAACGCCGGAAGGTGCGCGCGACTTCGTCGTCCCGGCACGTTTGGCTCCCGGATCTTGGTACGCGCTTCCGCAGTCACCACAGTTGTTCAAGCAGCTCTTGATGGTTGGTGGCATGGAGCGGTACTTCCAGATCGCACGGTGCTACAGGGATGAAGACTTCCGCGCTGACCGCCAGCCAGAGTTCACGCAACTGGACGTTGAGATGTCCTTTGTGGACCAGGAAGATGTTCTTGAAGAGACTGAGAAGGTACTGAAGAACATTTGGGCACTGATCGGCTACGACTTGGAGACTCCGATTCCACGCATGCCGTTCCTTGAGGCAATGGAACGTTTCGGTACGGATAAGCCGGATCTGCGTTTTGGACTGGAACTGGTGAACCTCACTGATTTCTTCAAGGACACGCCTTTCCGCCTGTTCGCTTCATCACCGTATGTTGGCGCTGTCGTCATGCCTGGCGGTGGGTCGCAGCCGCGACGCACCTTCGATAAGTGGCAGGAGTGGGCCCGTTCGCGTGGTGGTAAGGGCCTTGCATACGTGACTATCGCTGAGGATGGAACCCTGGGCGGTCCGGTGGCGAAGAACCTTTCTGAAGAGGAGCGCGCTGCGCTGCCTGAGGCAGTGGGCGCAAACCCGGGCGACTGTGTGTTCTTCGGTGCGGGCGACCCGGATAGTGCGCGGGCACTTCTTGGCGCGGCACGCCTGGAGATCGGCAATCGTCTTGGTTTGATGGATCCCGATGAGTGGTCGTTTGTCTGGATTGTGGATGCACCAATGTTCAAGCCGTCGGCTGCAGCGAAGGCTGAGGGGGACGTGGCGCTGGGTGGAAGCGCGTGGACTGCAGTTCACCACGCGTTCACCGGGCCGAAGCCGGAATACTTGGACACGTTTGACACGTATCCGGGGTCGGCGCTTGCAAACGCGTACGACATTGTCTGCAACGGCAACGAAATCGGAGGCGGATCTATCCGTATCCACCGACGTGACGTGCAGGAGCGTGTCTTCAACGTCATGGGTATCGGCCCGGAGGAAGCCCAGGAGAAGTTCGGGTTCCTTTTGGACGCGTTCCAGTTTGGCGCGCCCCCTCACGGCGGCATTGCCCTAGGTTGGGACCGCATCGCCGCTCTGCTGACCGGCTCGGACTCCATCCGCGACGTGATTGCATTTCCGAAGTCCGGTGGTGGGTTTGACCCGCTCACGTCGGCACCGGCCCCGATCGACGCAGCTCAGCGCGCAGAAACAGGCGTTGACTTCGTTCCCGAGGACGATGAGGAAGAAGACTCCGAAAGCGCCGCCGCCCAGGAGTGACCGCAGCAAACTTTGGCGTGGCCTCGGCCGCGCAGTCGTAACCGAAGCAGACTTTGGCGTGGCCTCGGCCGTCCAGTCGTAACCGAAGCAGACTTTGGCGCGGTCTCGGCCGTCCAGTCGTAACCGAAGCAGACTTTGGCGCGGTCTCCGCTGCAAAAAGTGGCCAAAGGGTTCGGTGCAAAAGAAACATCCAAAAAGCACCGAACCCTTGGTCTCCATCAGGGCGCTCCGCGGTATAGGCCTACACCTAGGCAGAACGGTTACCCCAGCCTAAGCATCCAGTGGAGACTATCGAAGGATGTGGCAAACTATCGAAGGTTATTCCCGGGCACAACTATCGATAGTGCACCACATCCTTCGATAGTCTTTGCTCTCCCCAAAGAGAAAGCGTCGCATTCAGGGGTTCTCTGAAAAAAACGGCTCAGGGGAGGTCCGCCCTTAGGTTGACGGCACATTCTTTGCAAACCGGCTCTTCTGTAACGGGCTGTTGTGGGTGGGCCTCCGGCGTGTGCTTGTGTTTGTGCGTGAGCTTGTGTCCATGCTTGGCCAAAAAATTCGCCTCAGGTCTCCGAATGCATGTTGGAGCATCAGTGGATGTCTTTTTCGCACCCCTTTGGTGGGGTCTGAAAGGTTGGATCGGCGTTGTCGCTTAGGATCGCCGTTGTCGCATAGCTGTAGCGGCGATCTAGGACGATAACGGCGATCTAATGAGCGCGGGGGCCGAATTGGAGGCAAGCCGACGTCAAGTCGGGGCGAAATCAGGCGAAATCGGGCCAAATCCTCGCCCCAAGCTTGCCTGGATGGGCACACTGGGGCCGGGCGGGTGTCGGCAGAACCCTGCAAAGTCTGGTTGACAACCGGATCAGAGCCATCGGCCGGTGCCGCGCCACAACAAACAGGAAAACAAACAACATCCAGGAAAACAACGGGTGTTTTGAAGCAACAAAGGGGAAGGCGGGCAGCCCAGAGGAAAACGGACAACTCAGGGGAACACCAGAAACCCCGGGCTGCAACAAACAGGCGGTCTAACGGGACCATGCGTTTACAGGGTGCGTCGCAAGGCGTGGCATCAATCTGAACTGCTACGTGTGGCTTCGGATCATCCAGTAGTGCCGCAACCACCGCACCCACCGTCCTGCCGCCTTGCCAAGCACGGACGCAAGACCAAACCTCACGCGCCAAGACACCGCCAACGTCAAAACCAACGACCGACAACGCACAGCTTTAACCCCCACTAACCACCAACCCAACCGACAACCCCACCGACAACCCCATCGATAACCCAACCCACAGCGCGCTTTGTTAAGCATTCCCAAACCAGCTGCCTCGCTTGGGCCTCACAGTTCGTACGCTGGCGTGCGGGAGTGGTGGTCGGGGACCTGATCGAAAGATGTGGTGTCTGATCGAAGGATATTCCCGGGCACAACATTCGATTACCCGCCACATCCTTCGATCACGGGCTGGTGCCATAGTTTCTACATGCACTGGGGTTTGAGACCGAACTATGTGTCACCCGGTTTGCGACAGATTTCACTTCGTGTCGGAAGGGCACGTTAAGATTGAGACATGAAAAACATTGAACTGCACCCAGATAATCCTCAGCCACGCCTAGTACGTCAGGTGGTGGCGGTCCTAAATGACGGCGGGACCATCGCCATCCCGACTGACTCCGGGTACGCCATTGCGTGCAAATTGGGCAACAAAGACGGAATGGACACTATCCGCTCCATCCGTGACCTGAACGACAAGCACAACTTCTCCCTTCTCTGCCACTCTTTCGGCCAACTTGGGGAGCTGGTACATGTTGACAATAGGGCTTATCGAACGATCAAGAGGCTCACGCCGGGTGCATACACATTCATTCTTCCGGCCACCAAAGAGGTGCCGCGAATGACTCTGAACAAGAAGAAGAAGACCGTTGGTGTTCGACTTCCTGATCACGCGATTACTCAAGCCATTGTGGAAGAGCTGGGCGAGCCCCTCTTGTGCTCCACACTGATTCTTCCGGGAGAAGAGGAGCCATTAACAACCGGAGAAGAAGTGGTTGAGAGAATCGGTTCTCAGCTTGATGTTGTTGTGGATGGGCCCGTTGGTCTTGAGGGTGCCACGACAGTCATCGACTTCACGGACGGCTATCCGGAGGTAGTGCGCGAAGGCGCGGGGGATACGTCCCTGTTTGAATAGGCGATGCGCCGCTAGGTGCGGATCGCGCGGCCGTGTTAGCCCAAGTGGCATGGGCGGGATGCGTGGCGTCTGCGCGCGTTGTATCGTGGACGGTCCGCATGGGGCTGGAAAGGTGACACACAGTAGTAAGCATGGATCTGTTTGAAGCAGCGTCTGTCGACAAATGGGGACTGCCAGCGGTTAGCGCGTCTGGGCCGCTGGCAGTTCGCATGCGTCCGCGCACCATTGATGAGGTCGTTGGGCAGTCACACCTCTTGGCACCAGGGTCTCCACTGTCGCGACTACTGGACGCCGAATCGGGTTCTGTACCTTCCGTTATCCTCTGGGGCCCGCCCGGCACCGGAAAAACGACTCTGGCTTACCTGATAGCACGCACATCGAACAGGGCGTTCGCAGAAATCTCAGCCGTCAACGCTGGCGTTAAAGAAGTCCGGGACGTCATCGCTTCCGCGAAACGCCGCTTGGCAGCCGCAGGTACTGAGACGGTCTTGTTCATTGATGAGGTCCACAGATTCTCTAAGTCTCAGCAAGATGCTTTGCTGCCGGCCGTTGAAAACCAGTGGGTCACACTGGTTGCAGCAACGACTGAGAACCCATCGTTTTCGGTCATCTCTCCGCTCTTATCCCGGTCTTTGATGCTGGTCCTGCGTCCGCTGGATGACGAAGCTATTGAGACAGCACTTCTTCGCGCACTTGAAAGCGAAGACGGACTGGACGCCTCCGTCCATCTCGGGGACGGCAGTTTAGATGCCCTGGTGCGAATCGCAGGTGGCGATGCGCGTAAAGCACTCACGTTGTTGGAGGCGTCCGCTGCCAGTGCCACCAGCAGGGACAGTGACGTCGTTGAGATTGACGACGTGTCTGCGGCGGCCGCCACCGCCCTTGTCCGATGGGACCAAGACCAGCACTACGACGTTGCAAGTGCGTTCATCAAGTCGATGCGTGGTTCGGACCCGGACGCTGCAGTTCACTACCTGGCGCGGATGTTGGAGGCGGGGGAGGACCCGCGGTTTATTGCTCGGCGCGTCATGATTTGTGCAGCCGAAGACGTGGGATTAGCGGACCCCTCTGTCCTGCAAACAACGGTTGCCGCGGCACAGGCCGTGGCAATGATTGGAATGCCTGAAGCACAGATCGTGCTCTCGGAGGCAGTCCTTGCAGTGGCTACAGCTCCAAAGTCGAATGCGGCAGTCGTGGCCATCGAACGGGCACGAAAAGACGTGCATGCAGGGAAGGCTGGACCGGTTCCAATGCATCTTCGTGATTCGCACTATTCGGGCGCTAAGAAGCTCGGCCACGGAAAAGGCTACGTCTACTCCCACAATGAGCCGAACGCGATTGCAGGCGGCCAAACGTATCTGCCGGAAAACTTGCAGGGCGCGGAATACTATGTGCCAAGTGGCCGCGGTGGCGAAGCACAAATAGCGCGCCGGATGCAGGCAATCCAAGACATTCATGAGGCGGCCC
>CAZTTD010000001.1:55080-57523 GCA_964616925.1 uncultured Actinomyces sp. | reverse complement strand
GAAGCACAAATAGCGCGCCGGATGCAGGCAATCCAAGACATTCATGAGGCGGCCCGTACCAAGTCGTGACCAACCGCTCACCCTCATTCCACACGGCAGATGCGGTACACGCGCCAACCTTGTCGTATCATTGCATCTGGTCATTTTGGCCAACCTGGGGTCTTAGCCGAACAGAAACCGCCTACGCACGCAGTCTGTAACCCACAGAAGGCAGATTTAGTGCCTGCGCGATTCTGGGGAGTTGGCCCCATGGCGCTGCTACTCAGCATCGTCATGACAACCGAAACAGGAGAGTAACAAATGGCAGCGAATCGCAGCCGCAAGCAGGTGCGTCAGTCACGCGCCCTCGGTATCCCCTTGACGCCCAAGGCCGTCCGCTACTTTGAGCGCCGTCCTTACGGCCCGGGTGAGCACGGTCGTACCAGGCGTCGTCAAGAATCTGACTACGCCGTTCGTCTGAAGGAAAAGCAGCGTCTGCGCGCCCAGTACGGCATCCGCGAAGCCCAGATGGCCATCGCGTTTGATGAGGCGAAGAGGCAGCCGGGCATGACCGGTGAGAACCTGGTCTCCCTTCTTGAGCGCCGCCTTGATGCGCTGGTGTTGCGCGCAGGATTCGCCCGCACCATGGCTCAGGCACGCCAGGCGGTTGTACACCGCCACATTCTGGTTGACGGAAAGATCGTCTCCAGCCCCTCCTTCCGCGTTGCCCCCGGCCAGGTCATTCAGGTGAAGCCGAAGTCCCAGACAACGGTCCCCTTTGAGGTCGCGGCCGCCGGTGCACACCAGGAAGTCCTTCCCAAGGTTCCCGGTTACCTAGATGTGGATCTGCCCTCACTGAAGGCCACCCTGGTGGAGATCCCGCAGCGCGCGGACGTGCCGGTTGAGTGCGACGTCCAGATGGTTGTTGAGTACTACTCACGCTAAGCAACTCCCAACTCAGTTGGGACATTAGAAAAGGAGGGTGGCCGACGTTGAAGTTGGCCACCCTTCTCATTAGCTTCCGCGCCTTTGGCGCCAAGAAAACACTTTGGAGAACTCCGATGCGCACCCATGAGATTGCTCAAAGATGGAATAACTATTTCGCGGCGAACGACCATGAGATTCGCCCGTCAGTGCCACTGCTCTCCCCTGAGCCTTCCATCCTCTTCACCATCGCGGGAATGGTTCCGTTCATCCCCTACATCACAGGGGAGGAGGAAGCACCTTGGCCCAGGGTCGCATCCGTCCAAAAGTGCATTCGCACGAACGACATTGAGAACGTCGGCCACACCGCCCGGCACGGCACGTTCTTCCAGATGCCCGGCAACTTCTCCTTCGGTGACTACTTCAAAGAGGGCGCCATCAACTACGCCTGGGACCTCCTCCAAGGAAGCGTCGATGAAGGCAAGTTCGGACTAGACGGCGAAAAGCTCTGGGTCACCATCTGGGATGGGGACGACGAAAGCTATGACGTCCTCACCCGCCAGATCGGTATGGACCCCAAGCACATTGTGCGCCTCCCGAAGGAAGAGAACTTTTGGTCCACCGGTCAGCCCGGACCTGCTGGCCCCTGCTGCGAATGGCACTACGACCGCGGCCCAGACTACGGCCCCGAAGCCGTCGGCGGCACAGTCGACCCCGGAAACGACCGGTATTTGGAAGTCTGGAACCTGGTTTTCGACCAATACATGCGTGGCGAGGGCGAAGGTAAGGACTTCGAACTACTCCACGAACTGGACCGCAAGAGCATCGACACCGGCGCTGGCCTAGAGAGGTTGGCGTTTGTCCTCCAAGACAAAGCCAACATGTTTGAGATCGACCAGGTGCGCCCCGTCATCGACAAAGTCGAAGAAATGACCGGAAAAACCTACGGCGCAGACCGCGAGAACGACGTGCGCATGAGGGTGATTGCCGACCACGTCCGCTCCTCCATGATGCTCATCAACGACGGGGTCCGCCCGGGTAACGACGGCGCCGGCTACGTGCTCCGCCGCATCATGCGCCGCGCGGTCCGTTCCGTGCGGCTGCTGGGCGTGGACGAAACAGCGTTCCCGGAGCTTTTCCCGGTGTCGCGTGACGCGATGTCGCCCTCGTACCCAGACCTGGTCACGAACTGGGACACCATTTCCGACGTGGCGTACGGCGAAGAAGCCGCGTTCCGCAGGACGCTGGACGCCGGAACGCTCATCTTCGACGCCGCCGCGAAGAAGGCCACGTCAAAGGGAAGTGAAGACGCGCCCGTTTTGGGGGGCGAGGACGCATTCGCACTCCACGACACCTACGGTTTCCCAATTGACCTGACGCTAGAAATGGCTTCCGAAGCGGGCCTGAAGGTGGATGAGGCGAAGTTCCGCGCGCTAATGGCGCAGCAGAAGGAACGGGCGCGCGCAGACGCCCTCGCCAAAAAATCCGGGCACGTCGACGTGAAGGTGTTCCAGGAACTGGCTCAGAAACTGGGCGGTGG
>CAZTTD010000001.1:0-54980 GCA_964616925.1 uncultured Actinomyces sp. | reverse complement strand
AAGCCGCGGGCGCCATGGCGCTTTTCGGTGAGAAGTACGGCAAGGACGTCCGCGTGGTCTCCATCGGTGGGGACTGGTCCATGGAAATATGCCTGGGAACACACGTTCCCTCCACGGGGCACATTGGCCGCCTGAACGTCTTGTCAGAGTCTTCTATTGGCTCCGGTGTCCGCCGCATCGACGCGTTGGTGTCAGATTCGTCATATCAGTTCCAGGCGCGAGAGCACGCACTCGTGCAACAGCTGACGGGCCTTCTCCATGGACAACCCGATGAGCTGCCCGAAAAGGTGGCCGGGCTCCTTGAGAAAATGCGTAGCGCTGAAAAGCAGCTGGGTGCTTTGCAGCGCCAAGTGCTGATGTCAAAGGTTGATTCCATCGTGGCCGGCGCGGTGCGACAGGGTGACTTCCTGGTGGTTCGGACGGACCTTGGGACAGTTGGCTCGGCAGACGCCGTGAGGGAGATGGCGCTGGAGGTGCGTGGGCGTCTGAGTAACTCAGAAGCCGCCGTAGTGGCCATTGCCGGGGTGGTCGGGAACCGCCCTGTGCTGGTCGTTGCGACGAACCAAACAGCCCGTGACAAGGGCATTAAGGCTGGAGACCTGGTACGTACTGGCGCCAAGATTTTAGGCGGCGGCGGTGGCGGGAAGCCGGACGTAGCCCAAGGTGGAGGGACGGATCCGAACGCGGTGCAGGCTGCACTGGAGGCTGTTGCCTCGCAGGTGAGCGGGGCGTCGTCCTGAGGCGCGGGGCGCGGCTTGGCCTTGATTTTGGGCAGGCGCGTATCGGGGTGGCATTCTCTCCTGGGGATGCGTTAGTCACGGTTCCGTTGGATCACGTCAAGGCGCATCCCAGGAGCCGAGCCGTGAGAGAGATCGTGCGGCTGGTCAAGGAACGCCAGATCGTGGAGATTGTGGTCGGCCTGCCGAAGCACCTGAGCGGAGTCGAAGGGCAATCGGCCGAAAAGACGCGGGAGTTTGCTAACATTCTTGCTGGTAAGCTCCCGGAAGTAAGAGTTTGCTTGGTTGATGAACGGCGTTCGACACTCGCTGCCAAGGATATCCTCCGCCAGCAGGGAATCGGCGAACGCGAACAAAGACCGCTGGTGGATTCCGTTGCAGCCCAAGTGATCCTTGAACATGCCTTGGAATCGGAACGTGTCAGCGGGTTGCCCCCAGGTGAAGAGGTATCCGTTGTCCCAAGCGGGAGGAACGTCGATGAGTGACGATATGTCAAGCGCGAAAGAGCCGGGGAAAACGGGGTCACCATTTCCCTCACGTCGTGAGCTGCACGGATCGCGTATTCCCACGCGGACGCCGCAAACCGCGGATGGGGGCGAGGACGTTTTTCCGCCCTCCATGCGTACGCCTTCGGACACTCCGCAGTCCGGGCCTTCCCCTTACCCAGCCGTAGCGAAGGTAAGTACTGAGACCGGTGCGTTTCCAACGCGCAAAGAGCTCCGTGATACCGGAATGCTTCCGCAGGTGTCAGCGCGATCTAAGAAAGCGGACAAGTCCGCTAAGTCCCGGAAAGCTCACAGGACGGGTCCCGCCCCAGCAGGTGTACAAGGCCAGCCGGCCGCAGGTGCAGCGCCAGCACGCGTTCCTCAGAGCGTGCCGCAAGGTAGGCCTCAAGTGGGCGTCGCTCCGGGTGTTACACAAGGTGTTCCCCAAGGCGGCCCTCAAGTCGCTCCCCAAAGTGGACTTCCGGGTGCTCCCCAGGGCGGCTCCCCGCTACCGATGGGCCAAAATGGAGTTCGCAGGCCGGCGCAGGTGCGGGCCAAGAAGGCTCCCAAGTGGCGCGTTGCCCTGGTACTGGTCGTCCTTTTGGCACTGGTTGGCGGCGCCGTCTACATCGCGCTCACCAGTTTGGGACGCGGCGGCAACTCCATCATCGCGGAATCCCTTGATTTCCCAGGCCCCGGTGAAGGCACCGTTGAAGTGACGATCACTTCGGGGGAGCTGGGTTCAGAAATCGGCCAAACGCTGGTTGATGCCGGAGTTGTGAAAACACTGAAGGGTTTCACCAACGCCTTTGATGCCAACTCCGCCGCGGCAACGATTAAGCCGGGCACATACACGCTTCGACTTGGGATGACTTCGGCAGGTGCGCTTGCCGCGCTTCTGGATGACGCTAACCGCAAGGACAACGCAATTACTGTCAACGCGGGCCAGACGCTTTCGCAGGTGAAAGAAAAGATGGTTGCAGTTGGCGGATTCACCGACCAAGAGCTGGAAGACGCTCTGTCCAACCCGGAAGCCATTGGTCTTCCAGAACAAGCCGGTGGCGACATTGAGGGCTGGTTGAGCCCCGGGTCCTACGACGTGGGTAAGGACACGACGGCGACGGACGTGTTTGCGAAGATGGTTGGCAACACGGTTCAAACATTGAACGTCCTGGAGGTCCCGCAGGAGGACTGGCAGGAAACCCTGACCAAGGCGTCCATTCTTGAGCGGGAAGCCGGCTCCTTGGAAGACATGCCGAAGGTTGCGCGCGTCATCCAAAACCGTCTTGATTCTCCCGCTGGGGAAACCTTGGGACTGCTCCAAATGGACTCCACCGTCCTGTACGGCGTTGGAAAGTCCGGAGGGTTGCCGACAGAGGCCGACCTAGCATCCGATTCCCCGTACAACACATACCGGGTCGCTGGCCTTCCTCCCGGGCCCATCGCATCTCCTTCTGAAGAAGCGATTGAGGCCACAGTGCATCCTGCCGAGGGCGATTGGCTCTACTTCGTCACCGTCAACCTGGATACCGGGGAAACGCTGTTCACGTCCTCCCTGGCAGAACAGGAAGCCAACATTGAGTTGCTAAGGCAATGGTGCGAAGCCAACAAGGACCGGTGTTAGTCGAATGGAAAAATGGGCAGCCGTCGTCGGCGACCCGGTGGCACACTCTCTATCTCCCGTCTTGCACAAAAAGGCGTATGAGATCTTGGGACTGGACTGGGACTACCGCAAGATCCAGGTCGACACTTGGGGTTTTGAGCAGATGGTCTCTTCTCTTGGCCCTGAATGCATAGGCCTAAGTGTCACCGCTCCTCTGAAACGCGCCGTGCTAAAAGTGGCAAACACGGTCGACGGACTTGCAAAAATGGTGGGCGCTGCCAACACCTTAGTGTTCAGCACATCCATCAGTGCCGCGTTCAATACAGACGTGCAAGGGATCGTGGACACGGTCCGCCCACTGCTGGATAGCGACAGCTCAATCCATTCCAACCTGTTCCTGACCTCAAAATCGAAGTCAGGACCACTTGCGGGACAGGCCGCTCCGGTCGTCCTTGGAACCGGGGCAACCGCATCCTCAGCTCTGGCAGCCGTGAGGTCACTTGGGGCAACCAGCGTTGTCCTTGTCGGCCGCTCCTTTGCCGGCCCCGACAACGCCTTCGCAATCGCGAACAAGATGGGCCTTGACGTCCACCCACTACTTTGGAAGCGGGTCCCTGACGGTGGTGGCGCACTGGGCTTAGCGCCGCTAATCATCTCCACCGTCCCACCCCATGTGACGGCTGAGCTGTCCTCCTACTTCAAACCCCGTGATGGTGCGACAGTCCTAGACGTAACGTACTCCGCAGGAACGACACCTTTGGAAGAGGCCTTTGTTCGTGTTGGGGGCCGCGTGGGTTCACCACTGGCCATGCTCACTCACCAGGGGATTGCCCAGGTGAAGCTGTGGACGAACCAAGAGGTTCCGTACCAGCCCGTCTACGAAGCAGTTCTGGCTGCCGCCCAGAAGTAGCATCTTGTTTTTGGCGGCTACAGCGGCGCTGCCGCTGGGCGTGGTCGCGTTCAACGTCATCTGGCTTCTTCACTATGGGCCGGTGCTCACCGCCCGCTACCTGAAGGGCAGCCCGGTATCTTATTTGGCAGCAGGAACCGCACTCCTGGGTAGTGGCGTCGTTTACTGGTCCACGCTCTTTCAATTGCAGGGGTTCCTTCCAGCAGGCGTAGCACTGTTCTCCATCGGTTGGATCAGTTGGCTCAGCGATATCCGCTCAAGAATGCTGCCTAACGCAATAACCGCACTCATGGCATCAGAGACGCTGGTTGCCCTGCTAATCGCCACGGCGGGTGGAAGCACCGGTTTTGGGGTTTGGTTGGCAGGCGTCCTTGGAGCAATGGCATGGACCGGCGCGATAGGACTTGGCTGGCGGCTGAAACAGATGGGAATGGGGGACCTCAAACTGGCCCCCGTGGTGGGATTCATTCTGGGCACCATGTCGCTCACGACAGCGATGTTCGGCCTATTCCTCGCTTTCATTGCTGCCGGTATCCAAGGAACCGTCGCAAAGACCTATATGAGAAAGGTCCGCCGCATCCCCTTTGGCCCGTCAATGCTGGGTGCATCCATGGTTGCCTGGATTCTTGCCTCCCTTGGAACACCGTCACAGTGGGCACTGGGTACATGAGAAGCTGGTGTGCATGTTGAAATGGACCACAGCGGGAGAATCCCATGGCCCCGCATTAGTAGCCACGATGTCGGGCGTCCCCGCGGGATTACACGTAAATACTTCGCTTATCGCGGATGCGTTGGCAGAGAGGCGGCTGGGCTACGGGCGTGGTGCACGCCAGAAGTTCGAAAAGGACCGCGTCGAAATCCTAACTGGCGTACGCCACGGGAAAACCACGGGCGGTCCCGTAACAATCGTCATCCACAATTCTGAATGGCCAAAGTGGCAGACAGTTATGTCTGCGGATGAGGTGGATGAGGACAGCCTGCTCGTTGACGCGGGTAAAGGTGACCGGCGGGAGATGGCACGCAACAAACGGCTAACACGCCCTCGCCCCGGACATGCTGACTTAGCCGGCGTGTTGTCCTACCGTCTGGAAGACGCTCGGGACGTCTTGGAGCGCGCCTCCGCACGGGAAACCGCTGCGCGCGTCGCACTGGGGGCCATCGCGAAGCAGCTCTTGCAAGAAGTCTGCGGAACTGAAGTCGTGTCACATGTGGTTTCGGTGGGGGACAGCCACGCCGACTCCACGGTGAAGCCAACGCCGCAGGACCGCGACGCGCTCATGGAATCCCCCGTTCGCACCGTAGATGCCCACGCCGAAGAACTCTTCGTCCAAGCGATTGACAGGGCACAAAAGTCCGGTGACACCATCGGTGGCGTCGCCGAAGTGATCGCATACGGCGTGCCTTTAGGGCTGGGTTCGCACGTCAGCGCAGAGACCAAACTGGACGCCGACATCGCCTGGGCTCTGATGAGTATCCAGTCAGCCAAGGCCGTGGAGATCGGGGAGGGGTTCACCTCAGCGCGCACACTTGGTTCCTCCGCGCACGACGAAATCCTGCTTTCGGAAAAGGGACGTGTTGCGCGCGCAACCAACCGCGCCGGCGGGATTGAGGGCGGTACCAGTAACGGCGCCCCGATAATCGCAAGGGTTGGTTTCAAACCCATTTCCACGGTTCCCAGGGCGCTCGCATCGGTCGACTTAGAAACAGGGGAGACCACCGGGGCTTTCCACCAGCGTTCCGATACGGCACAGGTCGTGCCCGGAGCGGTGATCGCGGAAGCGATGCTGGCGCTGGTGCTTGCCCGCGCGCTGACCAACAGGTTCGGCGGCCACTCCCTAGACGAAATGCGGGCCCAGTACCTAACGCAGCAAACTTACGTTGACCAGCGAACGGACCTTTCCCGTTTTGGCGAGGACGGGGGTGCTCAGTGAGCGTTTCACCACCAACCGCGCAGCCGTGGTACATCGTGGGTTTACCCGGCAGCGGAAAGTCCCGTGTCGGCCAACGTTTGGCCAGATTCTTCGGCGTTGAACACGTCGACACCGACGCCCTGGTAGAGCAGAAGACGGGGCGAAAGATATCCGACATTTTTGACGAGGACGGGGAAGCAACCTTCCGCGAACTTGAAGCGCAGGCAGTCGCTTCGACCCAGGGGCAGCCAGCAGTTGTCTCCCTGGGTGGCGGCGCCGTCGAAACGCAGTCCGTGCGGGACTACCTCCTAGGTCAAACCGTGATCTGGATAGACGCGGGAAGCCGCGAACTTCTTTCCCGCATCACGCGCAACAACCGCCGCCCCCTGATGAGGCAAAATCCAGAGGAGACTCTCAGGGTGTTGCGTGCACGGCGGGACCCGCTGTTCGAAGAGGTTGCCGACGCCAAGGTCATGTCTACCTCCGCACCCGTACAGACAATGGTCAAAAAAGTCCTGCGCGCCGCTTTGGATTGGGACTTCTCCGTTGTAAATAGCACTGAACCGTACCGGGTAATGACGGGAGCTGGCACCTCCTCTCTACTGGCAGCCAACGTGCCACCACAGGCAACAAAGGCTTTCGTCGTGGTAGCCCAGTCCCTCCTGGAACATGCCGCATCTGTTGAACGGGACCTGCAGTCCCGGGGTCTGTCGGTCGCCGTGTTCGCCCATGCGGATGGCGAGGGCGCTAAGGACTTGGACGTGGCCGCCCGCGGCTGGGACGCCATGGGGGAAGCGCGTATAGGCAGGCGCGACCTGGTCGTCACCATCGGAGGTGGCGTGACCACGGACCTTGGCGGCTTCTTGGCCGCAACGTGGCTGCGCGGGGTGCCGGTTATTCACGTCCCCACCAGCCTCCTGGCGATGGTGGATGCGTCGGTAGGTGGGAAAACCGGGATCAACACGGCCGCGGGAAAGAACCTGGTTGGTGCCTTCCACGACCCGTCGGCGGTGCTTATCGACCTCGACATGATCAAAACGCTGCCACAGGCCGAATATGCGGCCGGTATGGCTGAGGCCATCAAGACCGGGTTTCTTCGGGATCCGCAGATCCTTGTTGACGTGGAGGAGAACCCAAAGATAAGCGACGTCGGTTGGGCGACCACCGATGGGATGAGCGTCCTCGCGGATATCGTGAGGCGCTCCGTGGCTGTGAAGGCGCAGGTGGTCTCTGAGGACCGCCTGGAAGGGGGCCTACGGGAGATCCTCAACTACGGACACACGATGGGGCACGCGATTGAACGCGCGGAACACTATACGATGCGCCACGGTGAGGCCGTAGCCATCGGATCCGTATTTGCAGCCGTCCTAGCCAGCAACTTAGGGGTTGGTCCGAAGGAGCTCATTGATCACCAGGTCCGCGTGTATGAATCAATGGGCCTGCCAACCTCCTACACGGGGGATCTGGAGGCCTTGATGGATGGTTTGGCTTCCGACAAGAAAGTGAGGGCGGGCGCGCTTCGCTTCGTCCTGCTTCAAGCCCAGGGAAAACCCAAAGTTGTGACCGTTGATCCGAAAGACGTCAGAAGTGCAGCAGAAACGCTTGGGATGGACGGGGTAAGTGCCTAGCGATGACACAGTCGGGCAGGGCGCGGATTGCCCCGCCGTTGTTATTATCGGGGCGCCCGGAACCGGGAAGTCCGCGGTTGGTCGCACCCTCGCGCAAGCCCTAGGGGTTGGGTTCGTGGAGAGTGAGACTTTGGCAGAAGAGGCCATAGGCGCCCCCATTGCCGAAGGAATGATCTACGACCCAGAGAACACCTTGGAAGCACTGAACGTTGCAGCCAGGAATGCACTTGCCTGCGGCGGAGGGGCTTCCGGGAGCGTGCTGACATTGAGTGCCTCAGCGCCCTTAGAACCGGGAGTTATGGAGCGCGTGGTGGACCTGAAGGACAGGGGTGTACCAGTGGTCGCGCTGACCGCGTCCTTGACGACGCTGGTTAGGCGCAATGGGTTGAACGCACCTCAGCCCCCGGGCCTTGGGACCCCCAGGGCGTGGTTCCGCTCGCATCTTGCCACTCTGAACGACGCATACTTACTGATTGGTGACTATTGGTGCGATACTGATAGATGCGATCTTCAAGGTTGTGCCCAGGAGATCGCGCAGAACTTAGGACTACCTTTTGCAGGTGTCCGTGAAGACCAATAAGAAAGGCCACCTGTGGCAACAACGAACGATCTGAAAAACGGCATGATTCTGGTACTGGATGGGAACCTGTGGCAGGTTGTGGAATTCCAGCATGTGAAGCCAGGAAAGGGACCGGCATTCGTTCGCACGAAGATCCGCAACGTTTTGACCGGTAAGTCTGTTGACAAAACGTTCAACGCTGGCGTGAAGGTTGAGACTGCGACGGTTGACCGCCGTGACATGACCTATCTGTACCGTGACGGCGAAGACTACGTTTTCATGGACGATACCGACTATGAGCAGATCCCGCTGAACCCGGCCATCGTTGGTGACGCAGCAAACTACCTGACCGACAACCAGCGCGCCGTCGTTGCCTTCCACAACGACCAGCTCCTCTCAGTTGAACTTCCTGCGACCGTCACCCTGACGATCACGCACACGGAGCCGGGCCTCCAGGGCGACAGGTCTTCTGCTGGCACCAAGCCGGCAACTGTTGAAACCGGCTATGAGATTCAGGTCCCCCTCTACATGGATGAGGGAACCATGATCAAGGTGGACACACGTACCGGAGAATACGCCGGACGCGTTAACGACTAAGGCAGGTTTGTTGCGCTGGGTTTAGGGGCCCGGCGCAACAACTTTGCAATCACTTCCCAGGCTCTGGGCTTTGAAAGGACGTTGAGATGGCTCACGACAGAGGCAAGTTCACTTCCCGCACCCGGGCACGCAAGCGCGCGGCTGAGGTGCTGTTTGAAGCCGACCAGCGCGACGCCATGAAGTCCGCGGCCGCCCTCCTTGCTCTGCTTGAGGAACGCAAAACGTACACCACTTCGTCCTCGCCCCTACCGGAATACGCGATCCGTATGGTCGAGGGCGTTGCGGCAAACCGCGAAGAGATTGACCAGATCCTGCGCCGCCACACGAAGGGCGCCGGAATCGACAGGCTTCCCGCGTTTGACTTGGCTGTGCTGAGAGCAGCGGTGTGGGAAATGCTGGCGAACTCCGAAGAAGTGCCACCGGTTGTGGCAATAGATGAGGCCATTGCGGTAGTCAAACTGATGTCCACGGATGATTCCCCGGCATTCGTCAACGCAGTTTTGGATGCCGCGCGCAAAGCCGGGGTGGGTAGCGCAACGCCGGAATCACGGTCACCTGAAAACGTGCAGATCAATCAGGATTCAGAGGCACCGGATAGTAGTTCCGTTGAAACTGCGCGGGAAGAAGACGATCTGGATGAGGATGAGCTGCTAGGGGAGTACTAGGGCGGGTGTAGGGCAGGTAATTGCCTTAATAATCCCTCCATAACGCTTCGACTGGCCTAAAGTGATTGGGTAGTGCTAAGTCGCGAGGAGAAGATGAGATGGCGCTCCCAGTATTGACCAAAGAGCAGCGGGAAGAGGCCTTGGCGAAAGCCACGGAGGCCCGACGCCGCAGAGCTGAAATAAGAGCATTGTTGAAGACACGTCAGATGACGCTGGCGGAGTTTTTTGCTCTGGCAGACGAAGATGAGGCGCTTGCCAAGATGCGCGCGAAGTCACTAATAGAGTCCCTGCCCCGTGTTGGGGTTCACCGGGCCGGACTAATCATGGAGGACGTTGGGATCTCACCCACGCGGCGCGTCCGTGGTCTTGGCCGTGTTCAGCGTGAGGCACTGCTTGAGAAGTTCAACTGATTCGTCCCAAAGACGGGGCGCGGGCAGCATAGAAAATTCTGCCTTCTGAGACCGACGTAACACTGTGGGCACGTACCTTTCGACAAAGATGTGGGAAGGTTAAATGCATGTTGGTGAGCCCACTCTATGTTGTTGCCGGCCCCACTGCGGTCGGAAAGGGGACGGTTGTTAACCGTCTGCGTGAAAACTACCCTGACCTTCCGTTGTCAATTTCAGTCACCACCCGTAAGCCACGCGTTGGTGAGGTGGATGGTAAGGACTACTTTTTCGTGACGGAGGGTGACTTCGACCGAATGGTTGAAGCCGGTGCCTTGTTGGAGTGGGCTGTCGTGCACGGCAAATACCGCTACGGGACACCCGCAGCCTGGGTGGAAGAGCAGCGGGGGACCGGGAAGCCCCTGCTGTTAGAAGTTGATTTGATGGGGGCGCGTCAGGTGAAGGCCCGGATGCCTGACGCGCATCTGATCTTCATCAGTCCTCCTTCCTTCGCGGAGCTGGAGCGTCGTTTGTTGTCGCGCGGCACCGAAAGTGTTGAAGAGCAGGTGCGCAGGCTGAAGACCGCGCGCGCCGAACTGGCTGCTGCGGGCGAATTCGACGCGGTGTTGGTGAATGATGATATTGACGAAACCGCTGCGGAGTTGGCTGCTCTTATGGGTTTGAGCCCGAAGTAGGGTGTGGGCCGTGGCCATGAGTTGGATCGCATACCAGCGCTCCGGCTTATCAGAGTGTGCGTGAACTAAACTAGGCTGTTGAAACTGGGCTGTTGCCCATGGACTTACTCGGACCCCGTCCGGGAACAAGGAGAAGTACGTATGTCAGGAATCGTTGCAAATCCGGAGGGCATCACCTACCCGCCCATCGATGAACTGCTTGAACGGGCTGACTCCAAGTACGCCCTGGTGATTCTGGCGGCGAAGCGGGCGCGCCAAATCAACGCCTACCGTCAGCAGCTTGAATCAAACATGATCCAGTTTGTTGGACCGGTGGTGCCCGTTGAGGCCGATGATAAGGCTCTGGCAATCTCACTGCGGGAAATCGTTGAGGACAAGCTTGAGCTCGGCGGCCAGCAGGGCAGTTAAGCCCGGCGGCACCATCCTTCTTGGTGTCACGGGAGGTATCGCAGCCTACAAGGTCGGCTACGTTTTGCGTGCCTTCACGAAGGCAGGGTTCGACGTCCACGTTCTGCCAACAAAAGAGTCACTGAACTTTGTGGGGGCCGCAACGTGGCGCGAATTCTCCGGCAATCACGTAACGACTGAAGTTTTTGATGAGGCGGGACTGGGCCACGTGGAGTTAGCCCGCAGAGCCGACCTTGTGGTTGTCGCCCCTGCGACGGCAAACACGATCGCGAAGATCAGGGCGGGCATCGCTGATGACATGCTCACCACCACGATCATGGCTTCCCCTGCCCCCATGGTGATTTTCCCGGCCATGCACACCCAGATGTGGTTGAACCCCGCCACGCAGGAAAACATCGCCGTCCTAAAAGAGCGTGGGGTAATCGTGGTCCCACCCGCGAAGGGGGACCTTAGCTCCGGCGACAGCGGTTTGGGACGGCTCCCGGACCCGGAAGACATCGCAGCACGCGCATTAGAGGTGCTGGAAGCGGTGAGGCGACCTGAGCCAAAAAAGGCGGAAGCCAACGAATCTCTCCTGCGCGACCAACACATCGTCATCACCGCTGGCGGCAACCAGGAACCCATTGACCCGGTACGTTACATCGGCAACCGCTCCTCCGGTACCCAAGGCATCGCCCTCGCCCAAACAGCACTGGACATGGGCGCGGAAGTAACGCTGATCCATGCCGCAGTGTCCGTCGACCTGCCCGATGCGGACCCAAACCTCACAATCGTTTCCGCCCCCACGGCCGCGGCAATGCATGAGGCCGTGATGGACGCCCTGCCAAGCACTGATGCTCTCATTATGTCGGCAGCGGTTGCGGATTTCACGCCACACATAGTGTCGGATGCGAAGATCAAGAAGACTCCTGACACTGAGGAGCTGGTCGTGCGCCTCACGCGCACCAAAGACATCCTGAAGGATGTCTCGACCTCCGAAGAGCGGCCAAAAGCACTCATCGGTTTCGGAGCAGAAACCGGTACGGAAGAAGAAGTTGTTGCGTTGGGCAGGCAGAAGGCCATCGCAAAGGGTGCGGATCTGCTGGCGGTGAACCGTGTTGGGGACGGAATTGGCTTCGGCGGAGTCGACAACGTGCTCACATATTTTGATTCCGATGGCAACGTGGTCGGTGAGGCAAGTGGCTCAAAGTCTGGGCTAGCATTTGATCTGCTAAAAAGAGTTGAGAGTTTGCTTAGAGAAAAGACCTTAGATTGACCGCTCCTGTTTTGCACCCCTTCACGTCCGAATCCGTCACGGAAGGGCACCCGGACAAGCTGTGTGACCGCATCTCTGATGCCATCCTTGACGAAATGCTGGCGCAGGACCCCAATGCTCGCGTGGCGGTTGAAGTCGTTGCGACAAAAGGGCTGGTCCACGTCGTAGGTGAAGTGACGACTGAGGACGCATACGTGGAAATCCCCAACGTGGTGCGCCAAGAGATCACGCAGATTGGCTACGACAGTCAGGAAGCGGGTTTTGACGGCAACTCATGTGGTGTATCCGTCGCCATTGGCCAGCAGAGTCCGGACATCGCGGGCGGGGTCGACCAGTCTTTGGAGACACGCGGTAAGACCGACTTTGACCCCCGGGACGCCCAGGGTGCCGGTGACCAAGGGATCATGTTCGGGTACGCCTCCAAGGAGACGCCGGACCTGATGCCCGCTCCGATCTGGTTCGCGCATCGCCTTGCGGAACGCCTGGCTCAGGTGCGTAAAGAGGGGATCGTGGACGGGCTGCTCCCGGACGGCAAGACCCAGGTAACGCTGATGTACGAGGGCGACCGGCCAGTCGCCGTTGACAACGTCGTAGTCTCTACCCAACACCGTGAGTCCTTCGAAGCGGCGGACCTGGAAGAAGCGATCAACAAGGAAGTCGTGGACCACGTCTTTCATGACGCTGGCGTTGACATCGATTTTGAGGGTGCACGCAGGCTCATCAATCCCTCCGGACGTTTTGTTATAGGCGGTCCAGCAGGGGACGCGGGGCTAACAGGGCGAAAGATCATTGTCGACACCTACGGCGGCAGTGCCTCTCACGGTGGCGGGGCTTTCTCTGGCAAGGATCCCTCCAAAGTTGACCGTTCCGCATCCTACGCTGCGCGCTGGATTGCCAAGAACCTGGTTGCAGCGGGACTTGCCTCAAAGTGCCAGATCCAGTTCGCCTACGCCATTGGCTCTTCGCGCCCGGTTTCCGTCACGGTAAACACGTATGGAACAGGACTTCTGCCCGATGAGCAGATTGCGATGATCATCCAAGACGTGTTCGACCTGCGCCCGCTGGGCATCATTGAGGACCTGTCGCTTTTGAACACGGACGTCACAAAATACCGGGACACGGCAGCTTACGGACACTTCGGGCGCCCGGGCTTCACGTGGGAGAATCTGGACCGGGTGGACGACATCCGCGAAGCAGCCAAGATCTGATGGCCGCGTGGGGGAGCAGTTCGCGCGCGTAATAGTCGACATCGACGCGCCTCATTTGGATGAGGACTTCGACTACCGGATCCCTCACGACCTCGCGGAGAACGTCTTCGTCGGCTCCCTTGTCAAGGTACGCTTTCGCGGCCGTCTTGTGGACGCGTACGTCACAGAAATCCGAGAAGAAAGCGACTTCCAAGGCCGCATCCTGCCGATCACGCGCGTTGTGGTTCCAATGCCCATCATTACGCGGGACGTCCTCAAAACCGTCGCCTACGTAGCCACCCGCTACTGCGCTTCTCGCAGCCAGATTCTGTCCTTCATCGTTCCGCGCCGTGTCGCGGCCGTTGAGAAACAGTTGGCAACACGGATCCAAGAGGCGCGCGATCGGGGCGAGGGCGTCTTCGCTGCGCCAGCCGATACGGAAAAAGGAGTTCGCGTCGTCCAGACGTGTTTACCCGGTGAGCCCGCGGGTGCGATATCCGCCCTCGTGCAAGGGCAGATGGAAGCCGAGCAGACAACGATCGTCCTTGCCCCCACCGCACACAGCAGTGAGGTGCTGGCCGGAACTTTAGAAGAGGTGCCTGGCATCCGCGTGGGGCACATCGACGCAGATCAGGGGCCAACAAAACGCTATCGCACGTATCTGCGGGGCCTGCTTGGCGACTTTGACGTGCTGGTGGGCACCAGGTCGGCAGTTTGGACGCCGCTGCCGCGCCTGGGCGGCATCGTCATATGGGACGACGGGGACGACAGATATGTGGAGCAGCGCGCGCCCAGATTTGAGGCGCTGGACATCTGTGTTGCGCGCTCTCACGTCGAGGGCGTTTCGTTGGCTTCCCTTGCGTACTCTCGCTCGGTGAAATCCCAGGCTCTGGTGAACGCGAAGTGGGCAGAGGAGGTTGTGCCGGACCCGCAGCAGGTGCGCTCCAGTGTTCCGCGTCTTCAATCTTTTGATGCGTATGCGGCGCAAAGGGAGGGGCCAACAGGCAGCACCCGGCTACCTGATGCTGCGTTTCGCCTTATCCGCAAGGGGTTGGAGGAGGGATCCGTTTTGATCCAGGTCCCCGCCGCAGGTTACATAACGGAGGAGGATGAGCGCCGACGCATCGGATCAGACCGCATCGGAGAAGAGCTGGCGGCGGCGTTTTCAACTACGCCCGTTGTCGTTTCCTCATCCACCGCCGGTGTCGTGAGGGAGGTTCCAGATGGCAAACAGATCATCGTGGCCACGGCAGGTGCTGAGCCGGCCATACCGGGAGGATATGCTGCCGTCATCATCACCGGTGCCGCTGGTCTTGCCTATGGGGAGCAACTGGATACTCTGACCGAGGCCATTCGCAGATGGATGGGTGCCTTGGCGCTCGAGCGACCGACGGGACCCGCGATGATCGTCGGTGAGGTGCCGCCTCTGCTGTGGGATTCCCTTGTTCTTTGGCGGCCTCAAAAGCTGAGTGCAGACGTGCTTGCGGAGCGTCACGAGTTGGGTTTTCCGCCTGCCCGGTGGGTGGTCGCGATCGAGGGCGTAAACGCTAGCGTCCATGCGATGATGGGTGCGGCTCAGCATGTTCTAGGGCGCGCGCAGTTTCACATGCCGGGGGAGCCATACTCGGATTTGGCGCTCATTGGGGAGGGGAGTGTGCCGGGGGAGAAGGGCGGCCCACCCAAACTTAGAGTTACCGTGTCGGTGGCTCCGCGTAACATTCAGGTATTGATGGTGGCGCTGGGCAAAGCCCGCAGGCAACTCAGCAGGGAGGGTTCAGTGCTTCCCCAGGTTGACGTGAATCCAAGGTCTTTGGCGCCCTCTCCACTTTAGAGTCCGCCGTTAGGCACCGATGAAAGGACAGGGATTTCTGTTGCGCATAGTTTTTGCAGGTACACCGCAGGTGGCGGTACCGACCCTTCGTGCCCTGGTCGAATCCGGACATGAGGTCGTGGGCGTGGTTACGCGGGAACCGAAACGTAGGGGGCGTTCAAAGACCCTGGTTCCCTCTGAAGTTGGACAGTTCGCAGCCCAGCAGGGGCTGGAGGTGTTGGAGACTTCGCGGCCGGGAGACCTTGAAGCGACAGAGTGGATTAGGGCACGGGAAGCAGACTTGGGCGTCGTTGTCGCCTACGGGGCGCTCCTGCCTCAGTCTGTGCTGGACCTGCCCGTTGAGGGGTGGGTAAACCTCCACTTTTCCAAGCTCCCCGACCTGCGTGGCGCGGCTCCGGTTCAAAGAGCTCTCATTCGTGGTGATCGTCAGATTGGTTGTTCTGTTTTCCGCCTTGAAAAAGGCATGGACACCGGACCGGTCTTCTCCACAAGAATGTATCCCGTTGGCGCGGAGAAGACGGCGGGGGAAGCCCTGGAGGACCTCTCTGTTTTGGGAGCGGCGCAGGTGCTGGAGGTTGTGGACCAGATAGAAGCGGGAGCGGCCAAAGCGGTTCAACAGGATGAGGGTCTAGATGGCGAAAACGTTACGTTTGCGCCGAAGTTGGGTCGGGCTGATGGGCTCATTGACTTCAAGGCGCCGGCGCGGGCTGTTATCGACCTTGTGCGCGGGGTGACGCCGGACCCGGGTGCGTGGACGACGCTTCCTGATGGGCGCACCATGAAGCTTCGCGGAATCGGGCCGGTGGATGGCGCGGGAGAATCCTCTTTGGTCGGTGCTCCAGCGGGCTCTGTAGCCCTGGTGAATCGCGGTGTACGGGTAGCGTGCCAAGGTGGGGAAGTGGTCCTGACCGAAGTGGCGCCCGCGGGGAAAAACTGGATGAAAGCTGCAGATTGGTGGCGTGGAGCGCGCCTAGAAGAGGGCGCGGTCCTTGGCCGGCCGGCAGAAGGGAACTAACAGGTGTCGAACTATCAAAAACGTAAGACGCGCCGTGGCGGAGGGACCGTCAATTCGGCGCGTTTAGTGGCGGCTGAAGTCCTGATTGAGGTGGATGCGGAGGGAAAGTTTGCAAACCTAGTCCTTCGCAAAGCACTGCGTCAGAGGCAAACAGAGGACCCAAACTTCACGTTCCGCGATTCTGCGCTCACTTCTGAGTTGGTTTATGGCACCATCCGACAGCAGTCCTTCTTAGACTTCGCTCTGTCACCGCACTGTTCACAGCCATTGGAAGACCTGGACGCCGCCGTCTTGATTTGCCTGCGCCTAGGGGCGTACCAGCTCCTGTTCCTGCGTGTGGCGGAACATGCCGCGGTGTCGGAGACGGTTGAGGTGGCGCGCAAACTGGCGGGAGAGGGTCCGTCGCGTTTCGTGAATGCTGTGCTGCGTTCCCTGCAGCGTGAAGGTAAGCAGGAAACGTTTGAGCGCGTGGACCAGATTGAGGATCGTGTACTGCGCACAGCAACGAAGTACTCTCACCCGGAGTGGATAGTTACGGACGTGCGCGACGCTCTGGTGGAGCGCGGGATCGATGTGGCTGAGTTAGACGGGGCGCTTGCCGCGAACAATGAGGCCGCCAAGGTTACCCTTGTGGCCCGGCCGGGCCTGATAACGCCCGCAGAATTGGCCCAGGAGGCAGAGGATGTACTGGGGACGTCAACGGCCCAAGGGTTGCTCAGCGAATACGCAGTCGTGCTTTCCGGGGGAGACCCGGGGGCTCTACCGTCGGTGCGGTCCGGCGTGGCTGCGGTCCAGGATGAGGGATCACAGTTGGCAGCCATGCTCCTTGCGGAGGCACCCTTAGAGGGAAGTGACAAAAGATGGCTGGACCTGTGTGCGGGCCCGGGTGGGAAGTCTGCATTGCTGGGAGCGATCGGTGCTTCGCGCGGTGTGGAACTGGTTGCTAATGAGGTGAACCCGAAGCGGGCTCGCCTTGTTGGCAGGTCTGTTCAGGCCCTGGAGAACGTGAGCGTCAATGTCGGTGACGGTCGCAGTTTCACTTCCGATGCGCCGTTTGACCGCACCCTTGTTGATGCGCCATGTCTGGGCTTGGGTTCGTTGCGCAGGCGTCCAGAATCCAGGTGGCGTCACTCCCGCGCAGACCTGGATGAGTTGCTTCCGTTGCAAGAGGCGCTGCTTTCCCAAGGTATCGCCCTCACCAGAAAAGGTGGAGTGGTGGCATGGGTGACGTGCTCCCCGCACGTGGCTGAGACTCTTGACCAGGTGGCTTACGCCCTCGACCAGTTTGACGTGGAACTCATAGACGCGGCAGACCTTGCGCAAACGTTCACCCCTGTGGACCTGGCTCTGGGCAGCGGCAGTGAGATTGCATCGAAGACCGTGCAGCTATGGCCTCACCACCACGGGACAGATGCGATGTTCATTGCTCTATTGCGAAAGAAGTGAGGACAATCCCCGTTAGACGCTCTGACAGGGGAGGCTGTGGGTAGGGTAGGTTCATGGACGTACTTATTGCACCCTCAATTCTTGCTTCTGATATTGGAAACCTGGACCGTGAGTTGGACAAAATTGCCAACGCGGACATGGTTCACGTTGACGTCATGGACGGTCATTTCGTCCCCAACCTCACGTGGGGTTTGCCTGTGGTTGATGCCGCGGTCCGCCACGGTGGTCTTCCGGTTGACACTCACCTCATGATTGAAAATCCGGACCGCTGGGCAGTTGAATATGCCCGTGCGGGTGCGGCATCCGTTACGTTCCATGCGGAGGCCGTGACGGCTCCGCTCACGCTTGCCCGTGAGATTCGTAAGGCCGGTGCCCGGGCAGCCGTGGCCTTCAGCCCAAAGACTGAGGTCGGGGAATACCTGAACTACCTGGATGAGTTCGACATGTTCTTAGTAATGACGGTTGAGCCGGGTTTCGGAGGTCAACGGTTCCTTGAGGGCACCATGCCCAAGGTGAAGCTGCTGCGGGATGCCATAAATGCCTCGGGTGCAAACATACTTCTGGAGGTCGACGGAGGCGTCGACAGGAAGACAATTCTGGCTGCCGCCGAAGCGGGCGCGGATGTCTTCGTTGCTGGTTCTTCTGTATTTGGGGCGAAGGATCCGGCCGCCGAAATTGACGCCCTGCGCGAAGAGGCAAGACGCATTCTGGACAATGCGTAGGGCAATGGCATAATTGGAGAATGCTCCGGGGTCGGTGAAAGTCCGAGCCGGCGGTGATAGTCCGCGACCCACCAGCAGGTGGTTGAATCGGTGAAACTCCGATACCGACGGTTAAAGTCCGGATGGGAGGAGCACGGCGTCAAGGCTGCTTGGCGCCTGCGCGCCCCGGCTTTTAAGGAAGGTCTGGATGGCGCAGCGCAAACCGCCCTCGAAACGCACAGCGTGGCTTGCACCGTTGTCGCTGGCGGTCATTGTGATCTCCATTTGGTGGCTGGGAACCAATGTGCGCCCGGTGGAACCGTGGATGTTCCCAACGCCCCAGGCATTTTTCTCAAAATTCCTCACTCTGGTCAGCCAAGGCTGGGTGTGGAACCGCGTGGCGGTCACGGCTGGTGAAGCGGTGATCGGCGCCATCGTTGGGACCGCCGTTGCGTTGCCTTTGGCGTGGGGGATCTTCAACAGTGAGTTCATTCGCGCCGGCGTGGAACCATTCCTTGGTGCGACACAGGCGATCCCCGCGATAGCAATCGCGCCCATCCTGGTCCTGTGGCTGGGCAATGGATTCACACCGATCATCGTCCTCTGCGCGCTCATAACATTCTTTCCGGTCCTAGTTTCGACAACCGTGGGCCTGCGCCAAATGGATCCAGATATCACGGACGCAGCCGCCCTTGACGGGGCCTCCGGGTGGGCCATGATTCGCTACATAGAGGCCCCAATGGCAGCGCCGGCCATGCTTGCTGGCATTCGCAACGGCTTCGCACTGTCCGTCACGGGCGCAATCGTGGGGGAAATGGTGATGGGAGGCGCTGGATTAGGGCAGGTCCTGACCCAGCAGCGCCACAACCTAGACACCGCAGGAATGTTCGTCACCGTCGCGCTCTTGTCCATGCTGGCCATGTCACTTTACGGGATCATCTACGCCTTTGAACGTAGAGCTAAAAGAGAGCTCCGGGGAAAGTCTTCCCGCAGCAGGACTCAAAGTAGGAGTTGAACAGTGTTTTCTACAAGAACTGTCCATGAAACCAGCCGTCTACGCGGAGTGGGCTCTAGAGTGGCTGCCGCGGCACTCATGATTGGAATCGCAGGCCTCACGCTTGCGGGATGCTCAACTGCAAGTCCGGGGGAGGGCATGACGGGCTCCCCCGACAACCCGCAGTCCAGTTTGGCGGGGGAGAAGGTCGACCTAGGTGTTGGCGGGGAAGAGGTCGTAGTAGGGCTCACCTACGTACCCAACGTTCAGTTCTCTCCCGTATATGTCGCAGGAACGGACGAAATCTTCCGCGCCGCGGGTATCGGCGTTTCAATTCGCCACCACGGTGCAGACGAAGGACTGTTCACCGCACTGGTTTCAGGTGAGGAAGACGTCACAGTCGCCAGTGGCGACGAAGTCCTTCAAGCCCGGGACGCGGGAATGGACCTAGTTTCAATAGGTGCCTACTACCACCGGTACCCCGTAGTCATTGTTGTAAAGGAAGACAGTGGGATAACTACGGTGGAGGATCTGCGTGGAAAGGCCGTGGGGCTGCCGGGGGAGTTCGGGTCCAACTGGTTTGGGTTGCTTGCCGCCCTCGAAACCGCGGGCATGACCACGTCTGATATCGAAGTCGCCTCAATCGGGTTTACTCAGGCGGCGTCGCTGGCCGCTAACCAGGTCGACGCGATTGTCGGGTTCACCAACTCCGACGTGGTGCAACTGGAGCAGCTTGGGGTCCCAATCACCGTGATTCCTCTCACGCCAGGTGAACCACCACTTGTCGGTGCTTCCATCGTGACCACCCAAAAGTGGCTGGATGACCACCCCGACTTGGCCGCCGGTGTTGTCGGCGCCATCACCGCGGGAACAGAACGCGTGCTTGCAAACCCGCAGCACGCCCTAGAAGTAACTGCAGAGTGGGATCCGGCACTGAAAGACCCAGAAACACGCGCGGGGGCCTCAAAAGTACTGGAGGCAACACTGCCGTTGTGGCGTGACGCCGAAGGACGCGCCAGTGCAGTCCAGGATCTAGAAGTCTGGCAGGCCATGGGAGTCTTCCTGGGTCCCATACTGGGGTCAGACATCACTTCTGAGGACGTGGACAAAGCGGTAACCAACGCGGTCGCGCAGTAGGGTTTCCCTCATGACTGCTTTCGAAGATCTGTTTGTGGAGTTAGAAACCAAAGCCAAAGAACGCCCTGCGGGTTCGGGGACGGTTGAGGAATTGGATAAGGGAATCCACTACATCGGTAAGAAAATCGTGGAAGAAGCAGCGGAAGTTTGGATGGCTGCGGAGTACGAAACAAAGGCCGACTTGGCGCTTGAAATCTCCCAGCTGCTTTACCATCTGCAGGTGATGATGGTGGCAAAAGAACTGACCCTTGACGACATCTACAAGTACCTGTGAGTGGTAATGCTTAGAGTTGCTCTGCCCAATAAGGGCTCCCTTTCTGATTCTGCTGTAAGCCTTCTTGGCGAAGCCGGCTACCGCACCAAACGACGCGGTCGTGAACTGGTGTTACTGGACCGTGAAAACTATGCAGAGATTTTCTTCCTGAGGCCCCGCGACATCGCCGTGTACGTTGGGCAAGGACGCATCCAAGCGGGCATCACTGGACGCGACCTCCTTCTGGATTCAGGCACAGACGCAATTGAAATGCTGGGCCTTGGATTTGGCCGGTCACGGTTCAGGTTCGCTGCCCCCGTTGGGACAATGAGTACGCTGTCTGACCTCCAGGGTAAGAGAATCGCAGCATCCTATGACCGTCTGGTGACCGGATACTTGGCTAAGCACGGGTTTACAGCCGATGTCATCCACCTAGATGGAGCGGTGGAATCCTCGGTCCAGTTAGGGGTTGCAGACGCAATCGCTGATGTTGTGGAAACAGGCAGCACCCTGAAGGCTGCCGGACTGGAGACATTCGGACCCACCATTTTGGAGTCGGAGGCTGTCCTGATTACAGGTCCACAGCACCTGGCGGACCCGAACCTTAGGGTTTTGGAGCGAAGGTTGCGCGGCGTCCTGATTGCACGCGATCACGTCTTGGTTGACTACAACATCCGTGCCGACAACCTGACTGACGCCGTGGCTATCGCGCCCGGTTTGGAGTCCCCAACGGTCTCCACACTGGCAGAGTCTGATTGGCGCGCCGTGCGCGTGGTGGTGCAGACCAGCCAGGTGAACCAGGTTATGGATGAGCTGTTGGACGTCGGCGCGGAGGGGATCATTGTCACCTCCTTGGTCGCGTCTCGACTACGCTAGTAGCACTGGAGCAAGGACGGTGAAACAGTGGGTGCAAGTGGAGTTTCGTCGCCACTGCGCATCCTGAACCTAGCGCTAAATCTGATCCACACTCCAGGTGGCCTGTCCCTTGGCACAGCGACCCGCATAGTCCCCGGATACCTCCCGGCCAACCCGGACAGTGCGCGGCGGATGTTCGAACGCGACATCGCGCATTTGCGTGAATCCGGCCTGGTGATTGACGTTTCCGATGATGCCACGCCCATGTACTCCATCTCCTCCTCGTCACTCAGCCAAGCGTCTGTGAATCTGAGTGGGCAAGAGATCTCTCTTCTGCTGCGTGCGGCGGACATGTGGGGTATTTCCCGCCCCGCCTACGCGTCCCTGAGACACAAGTTGGCTGGGCACGCCTGGGGTCCGCTGCCACAGTCGCCCTCGACCAAAATACGGTTGCGTGAGGGCGATACGGTAGCCGTCCTGGTGAACGCCATTGAACGGCGGCACCTGGTTGAGTTTGAGTATGCCGCCAAATGGGGCACCTCTTCGCGCACCGTGGCTCCATGGCGGTTGGTTGCAAGCGGATCCTCCCTGTATCTATGGGGCTTCGACATGGACCGGTGGGATGGGCGCCTGTTCCGACTCTCCCGCTTCGCCTCCCTTCCAGCACTGATCGGAGATGACGGAGACGGGGACCCTGCAGGCCCGCTTCAAGAGCAACCGTTTGATGACTCCGCCTTCGTCGTAAAGCCGGTCCTGTTGGTAAACAAAGAAGAGGCCCCTGCGTCCTACACGTTCTCAAAGGCACTCACAGAAGCGAAAGACTTAGCGGGCTCCGAAATAGGCGCGCCGGGGTCTGAAGGTTGGGAGGTGCGCCAAGGGGTGGAAGATGACTCAGGCGTTTGGGAAGACAGGCTGCTCACTGAAGCCACGGGCGTCACGGTGGTGGAACCCACCTGGTTGAAAGAGTCGATAGAGGCACGTCTGGCAGCAGCCGCTCAGTGGGAGGCGGACGAAGATGGCTGAAGCCGCAGGTGCAGCCCTGGCACGCCTAGTTTCCATGGTTCATCTGATCGATGAGCATCCCGGGATCAGCACGAAGCAGCTGGCCACCCACTTTGGGCGGTCGATGAAGCGGATAAGGGCCGACATCGACACTCTAGATCGCGCGGGCTTCGATGATCTTCTTCCCGACAAGACATTTGAGATCGACTACGACCTGTATGTCGCCCAAGACCGTCTTGCACTGCGCACACCCTTGGATCTGCGGGCTCCGCTACCACTGACGGAAGAGGAGTTTGCGCTGCTACTGACCGGACTGGGTGCCGCAGCGCCGCTGCTGACCGATCAGGAACGCCAGTGGGTGCCGCGCACCATATCCGCGTTGATGGCTATGCGGGCGCCAATCTCTAAATCAGGTAGCGCGGCCGCGCTCCCATTAGCGGTGGAAAGCAGACTGCGCGACACGGTAATACTCTTCCGAGACGCGATTAGTGGCGGCAACGACACAAAGTTCCACTATGTTTCTGGGGCGGGGGCGACCTCCGACAGGGTTTTCCGCCCTGATTCGTTGACGCTGGGCGGCGATGGTTGGGTTGTGTCAGGGTTCTGTTCTTCAGCGCGAGGGCGCAGGACCTTCCGCTTGGACCGCATGAGCGACGTTGAGGTGATGGGCCCATCTACCCTGGAGGTGGTTCCGGCGCCAGAGGCCCAAGAATCCGCGGGCCGACCCGTTGAGGTGGACCTGCACGGCCAAGCCCGACTGCTCCTTGGGGAGTCCGCCGCAACCTCAGTAGAGGTGAACAAGGACGGGACGATAACCGCCACGTTCAACGTTTTTGACGACACGTGGATGCGCAAACAGCTACTGAACTTGGCACCGTGGGTCATCACCACGCGGCCGCACAACTATCTTGAAGAAGCCGCGGCATTCGCGAAGGTCGCCCTCGCCAAACAAAAACGGGCGACTAACGTTCGCGCGACCCCCACCCTTAATGTCGAGGGCGAGGGCGCCAATGCCGATCACGAACACGGAGCAGAAGTCCATGAATGACCAGCCATTGAGCGCAGCAGACCGGATGGAAGCCTTCCGGGAGCACATGAAAATAGAGGAGTCCGGGCTTTCCGCCTACCTTGCCTCCCTGCCATTCGCGCCCGACCCGTTCCAGGAGGAGGCGTTGGAACGTCTGGCGCTTGGCAACTCCGTCTTGGTGTGTGCACCAACGGGGGCTGGGAAGACAGTGGTGGGCGAGGGCGCGGCGTATTTGGCCCGCAAGTCCGGCAAGCGGGTCTTCTACACCACGCCCATCAAGGCGCTCTCTAACCAGAAACTGCGCGACTTCAGGAAAACGTTCGGGGACGGGGAAGTTGGTCTGCTGACGGGGGACACTGCGATCAACCCCGGCGCGCCAATTATCGTCATGACCACAGAGGTCTTGCGGAACATGATTTACGCGGGCCAAAACCTTGATGACCTGGGCGTTGTCGTTATGGATGAGGTGCACTACCTCTCAGATAAACTCAGGGGGCCGGTCTGGGAAGAGGTCCTGATCCAGCTGCCAACCGATGTGCTGGTCGTTGCTCTGTCAGCGACGCTGTCCAATGCGGGGGAGTTCGGAAGGTGGATGGAGAGCGTGCGCGGCAGCTGCGACGTTGTCGTTTCCGACAAGCGGCCCGTGCCCCTGTACCAAGAAATGATGGTCGGCTCCCGTCTTTTTGACCTCTACACGCGCCCCAAAGCGGTCGCCGCCGGGAAGGCCCCACGGGTTTTGAACCCGGACCTTTTGGACGCGGTCTACCATTCCCAGGTTCGGTCCGAGGGCGGGTATCGAGGTCGCAGGGGCACCCGACCCCAGCCCGTGTCCCGTTACCGCATGATCGAGAAACTGCTCCAGAAGCGTCTTCTGCCGGCAATCGTTTTTGTTTTTTCGAGGGCGGGCTGTGAGGACGCCGCCGCGGAGAGCGCAACTTACGGTTTTCCTTTGACGACCTTTGAGGAGCGTGCCCAGATCGCGGCGGAGGTGGACGCGACGTTGGCATTGATCCCCGTAGAGGATCACGCGGCCCTTGATCTGCACCGGTGGGCACACACCCTTGAGGAAGGAGTGGCCGCTCATCACGCGGGTCTTCTGCCGCAACAGAAGGAAGCAGTTGAGAGACTGTTTACCGCGGGCCTCATCAAGGTTGTGTTTGCGACGGAAACTCTGGCGCTGGGTATCAACATGCCGGCGCGCACAGTCGTCATCGAGGCAATGGAGAAGTGGGATGGTAGCGAGCATGTTCGCCTCACACCCCGGGAGTACACGCAGCTAACCGGCCGCGCTGGGCGGCGCGGAATCGACGTTGAGGGACACGCGGTTGTTCCCTCCAGAGGTGTTGTGACACCCGAAGAGGTCGCGGAGCTATCTTCTGGCCGTTCCTATCCTTTGCACAGCGCTTTTGTCCCGAACTACAACATGGCCGTGAACCTTTTGTCGCGCATGTCGTACGACCAGGCTGAGGAGATCTTGGAGTCTTCTTTTGCGCAGTTCCAGGCTGATGCTTCGGTTGTGAAAGACGCATCGAAACTGCGGCGCACAAACCGCAGACTGGAAGAGGTTCAGGCTTCGCTGCTGTGTGATCGTGGAGATGCGGCAGAGTATTTTGAGTTGCGCGAGGACGTGTCGGCTCTTCAAAAGAAAGCCGCGAAGGCTGCCAGGGCCAGTCGGCACTCCCAGGACATGAAGATGCTATCGGGCTTGAGGGTCGGGGACGTCGTTCGTTACCGAAGGGGACGCAGGGCGCGAAATGCCGTCGTTGTTCAGGCGCCCTCGCCCGGATTTGCAACTCCGTTGGCGCGCGTGGTGAGCGAGGACGCCAAGGCGGGGTCACTGGGGCCACGGGAGGCGGAGGACGGCCTCGAAATACTTGGACGCATGCCGGTTCCTGAACGTGGAGCGCGCCGGCCGTCTGACCGCGCGAAACTGGCTGCGGAACTGCGACACGGTGATTTTCAGAAGAAGCGGTCACGGTTTAAGGCACGCGATGACAAGAAGGTGCGCGACCTTTTGGATCAGGCGGCACTGCTGGAGGAAAAGCTCCGCAATCACCCTGTGCACCAGTGTCCTGAGCGTGAGTCCCATGCTTCGCTGGGGCACCAGTATGCGCGCTTGATTAGGGAGCGCAACGCGGTAGCGACGAAGATCAACGCAAGCAGCGCGAAGATTGTCGAGGAGTTTCAGGCCGTTTGCCAGGTGTTGCGCCGGCTTGGCTTCCTGAATGGAGACAAGGTTACGGCACGTGGGGAGCGCCTGCGTCGCATTTATGGCGAACGGGACCTGTTGGTTGCCCAGGTGATTGCCGAAGGGAGCTGGGCGGGACTGAACGCTGAAGAGTTGGCTGCCATTGTGGCGGGAGTAGTTTATGAACCCCGCGGGGATGACACCGGGAGTGGGGATTCTACCTATCTTGGTTCCGTTGCCCTGGAAGAAGCGTGGGGTGAAACGATGGCTGCGTACAAGCGCATCCACAAGGTGGAGGTAGGTGCAAACAGTGAGGTGACGCCTGAGCCGTCCCCGACATTGGTTCGCCCGATGTTCAGGTGGGCGCGCGGTGCGTCCCTGGCCAAGATCTTGGAGGAGACGGAGCTCTCCGGTGGTGACTTCGTAAGGTGGGTGCGCCAGGTTTTGGACATGCTTGATCAGTTGCGTCGCCTTGATGATTCTGACCTGGCGCGAACAGCCAATAGGGCACGTCAGAAGCTGCTGCATGGAGTGGTGGCTTGGACGGAGTTTGGGTGAGCAAAGCCGATCCCAAGCCCCGCGCGGGAACACGCAAGGCAGCCCGCGCCCAAGCGCAGCAAGATGCCAAGTCGAAGGTCCAGAAGGCGCAGCGCACGGCGTGGGGGAGTACCTGGGTTGATTTGAGTGTCCTGGCGGCTTCGGGATTCGTCATGGCGTTGGCATTCCCGGGGTTTGACTGGTGGCTTCTCTCTTTCCTTTCGCTGGCCGTACTCATCGGCGTTATCGACCGAGTAAGTCCATGGAGGGCCTACGCGTACTCCGCCTGGTGGGCAATGTTCTTCATGATGCCCCTGATTTCATGGATGCAGATTGCGACCGACGGGACACTGATCGCTTGGATAGCCTTGGCCGGTGTACAAGCATTCTTCATTGGGTGGTGGGGGCTGTCGTTCGCGTCTTTGCGTGCATTTGGGTGGGCGCAGTCGCTCTGGGCACAGGCGGGCGCCGGCGCTTTACTCTGGGTTGCTTTTGAAGAGCTGCGTTCACGGGTACCCTTCAGCGGTTTCCCGTGGGGCAAGATGGCATATCCGCAGGTAAATGGACCTTTGCTAGGGCTGGCTCAATATGGGGGAGAGGTACTGGTTGGAGCGACTGTCTTCCTCATCGCAGCTCTCTTACGACACGCCCTGTCTTGGCGGACCTCCTTGGTTGGGGAGGCTGGCATCCTCGGCCGGACGGCAGCGATTGGGGTGGCGGGAGTCCTGTTCTTGGTCCCGGGCTTGATTCCTATGGCTAAGGCTCAGGAAGCCGGGTCCATTGATGTCGCAGTCATTCAGGGAAACGTGGAGATACCCATGAATGAGACGTTTTCAATCCCACGTAAGGTCACCGGCAACCATGCGCGCCAGACCATGGAAATGCTGGATGATGGGCATGAGGTTGACTTGATCCTGTGGGGGGAGAACTCCACGGATATTGACCCGCGGGTGGACCCGGAGACAAGTCTGCTGGTGGAAGAGGTTTCAAACCGTTCAGGTGTCCCTGTGATGATTGGAATCTTGGAGTATCAGGAAAACTACCGTTACAACTGGGCTGCCATTTGGGATCCTGCCGATGGGCTCCTAGAGACCATGTATGGCAAACAGGAACCGGTTCCGTGGGGAGAGTACGTGCCGTTCCGTGAGGTGACAGAGTTCCTAGCGACCGCAGCAGCGCAGGTAGCGACGGACATGGTCGCGGTCGACAATCCGGCAATCCTGTACGTGGAGTTGTCCGATGGAAGGATTGTGCCGATCACGGTTGGGATCTGTTTTGAAGCGGCGTATGAGCCTCTGATTGCCGAGGGCGTTGCTCTGGGCGGCCAGATGATCGTAATCCCAACAAACAATGCGCATTTCCAAAACTCCGCAGAGTCTGACCAGCAGTTGCAGATGGCACGGTTCCGTGCGGCAGAGTTTTCACGGGCAACCGTCCAAGTTTCAACAAATGGCGTGTCCGCAATCGTCTTGCCGGATGGCAAGGTCGTAGCGAAGACGAGAACACAGGAGGCCGCATACCTTGTGGGGTCGCTGGCCCTGCGTACCTCTAAAACGCCATTTACATACGTGTCACAGTGGCTGCCGCTAACGGTTATGTCAGCAGGGCTTTTGCTTGCAGTTGCAAGCGCCGGCACCTACGCAAAATCCGCGCGCACCAAGCGCAAGGGGTGAGTCAGCCGCGACAGCTAAGGCAGCGCGCACGAAACACGTGAGTCGGGCCAACTACGGCGGCAATAGCTATCAGCCGCGGCGGTAGTCGGTGTCGAAGATCAATTCGCCGCTACGGAATGCCTCCAGCTGTTCTTGGAGCAACTGTTCCAGTTCTTCAAGACTTCTGCGCTCAAGGAGCATGTCCCAGTGCGTACGCTGTGGCTTCACGGCCTTTGCGTCTTCTTCAACAACGGGGTCGCCAACCAGCTCAGCGAACTCACCGCAACGGCATTCCCAGGTTGCAGGGGGCTCTGCGTCAGCCGCCATGGCAATCACAAAGTCATGACCGTTCGCGCAGACGTACTTCGCCTCAAAGCGATCTGCAAAGACAACGCCTTCTTCAGATTCCAGGGACTTCGAACCGATTTGCATGCCTCTTAGTGCGCGATCTGCCACAGCATCTCCTTGTGAATGACTTCGTAAAAGGACCTTCAGAAAGGTTCCTTGTCGGCGCTCCAGTTTACCGCTTCACCAGAAAAAGTCCTAGAAACATAGCCGAAGGCGAAAATATCCGCAGCTTCAGGACCGCTTCAGGGCCGCTCACAACCAAACAGGCTTGCGGGCTCAACAATCAACTGGATTTGCAGCCGCTCGACAACCAACTGGATTTGCAGCCGCTCCACAACCAACTGGATTTGCAGCCCCCCACAACGGCGCAACTTGGGGCTGCCCGACAGCATAGTCTGTGGGCGGAATCCACTTGCCAGCTGGTGGCACATCGTCTTGAGTAGGAAGCGTATCGACTTAAAACTAAGATGTGCCGCGAGCCAGTGAACCCTTGCGGACTCACCCTGATACACAGTGATCGAGTTTAATGTCGCGACAGGGCGTCTATCGTCGCTCCCAGGTGACCGTCCGAACCTCGGCCGTTTCATAGCGCTCGTTGTTTTCATAGTTGTTGTTTGTTTTCCGGTGCTTCACCATGTGGGTTGTGGATCGTCGATGTTGTCAGGGGTGCGACTCGTGTGGACGGCGGTTGTGGTGGTTTCCGCTTTTTTCTTTGGTTGGTGCCCTTTTGGTTGCGCGTTGGGGTGGGGCCAGCGTGCGTTGTGTTGGTTGAGCCCAGGTTGGGTTGGTTCAACACGCGTTGTGCGTACACCCACAGTGCGTCCGATCGATACAAGCTGTGTTCAGTTGACCCGAAGGGTCTCCCAAGACAAAGTTCGGCCGTTCAGCTAATCGATGTGCCCACCGTCGAACGTTGTGCCCGGGAACATCGTTCGATACGTGACACAACGTTAGCTGGACGCCGTTCACTGGCGATTTGCGAACGTTGTGCCCGAAAACAGGCGGTTTAGCTAACGTTGTGCCCGTTTCGCAACGATGTGCCCAAAACTGGGCCGTCCCGGGGGCTTGCATGCCATCTTGGCGATTTCTGTGGTTGGCCGCGTTGTTGCCGGCTGTGTGTGACGCATGGCTGTGCAGGTTGAACGCCTCTCTGGAAGATGTCTCGCCGCCGATGCGCCTGTTTTAGAGGATGCTTTGAAAAGCGCGGGCGCGTTGATCGGGTAGTGCGGGTGTGTTGATCGGATGTTTGATGATCTCGGTACATCGCGGGCGCGTTGATTGGGTGTCTGTCGCACAGTTTGAATGATGCCCTCTTTTTCATGGTGGAGGCTGGCACAGATAAGAAAAGCCCCTCGAAAAGCCCCTCAAAACTACATAGCGGGGCCGAAACTACATAGCGGGCAAAGATTACAACGTTTTTATTGCAGTTTTGTGTCCCCGTATGTAGTTTCGGTCCCCTCATGTAGTTTCCAGAGAGGTTTAAGGCCTCGCAAGAGAACGATCTGTTCAATGCAACGCAAATTTCAAGCACCTTGAAGCACCTGGTGCTTATCAAAGGTGTAACAACCCCTTGAGTGGAGCACCACAACACACCGAAAGCAGTACATTTGCCTGTTTGCTGTGAGCTAACCCGCTATGCGACAACAACGGTCTTGAGCGACAACGGCGATCTAATCATTCGGACCTAGTCACAGGCGACCGCGCCAAGACTCTACCGGGGGCGGAAAGACTCTACCTGGGGTTTTGAATGCTCCCACGATCCGATAATGATGATTATGTCAGATAATGCGTAGACACCTATCCCGTCAGAATGACTGCTTTTGGGCGCCCCGCCCCTGCCACTCCCCGCCTTAGTAGACGACGCTGAACCTCTTGTACCCCTCAGGTAGAGCCTTTGAGGTTTCGATGCGGGAGACGTGGACGCCGGGAAATCCCATCCTCAGCGTGCTCATGAACTGGTCGACTCTGTGCGCGGGCCCTTCAACGTGCAACTTCACTGTTCCGTCGTCCTCATTGCGCACCCAGCCAGCCAGGTCGTGTTCCTGCGCCGCCCACATGGTTCGGTAACGGAATCCAACACCTTGGACCCGACCCCTCACGGTTGCTTTGTACGCGACAACATGTCCACCAAGGGCGTTCATCTGTTCTCCTTGTGACTTGGCGGGCTCTTCTTCAGAGCCTTGACTACGACGCCGCCTGTTTCGCCCTGCGCCGACGCGCGAGCTCATCCAGTCCCACAACATCATCTTCACTCTCCACCGGGAACTGAGCCAGGCTGCCTTCAACTTCCCGCCAGACCCTGCCAACAGCGATACCGAACACGCCCTGGCCGCCCTGCAGGAGGTCAACGATTTCATCAGGTGAGGAACACTCATAAACGGAAGCACCATCACTCATCAGCGTGATGGAGGCCAAGTCATCTATCCCCCGCTGCGCCAACTGCTTCACCGCCACGCGAACCTGCTGCAAAGATATGCCAGTATCCAGAAGCTTCTTCACAACCTTCAGAACCAGAATGTCTTTGAAGGAGTACAGTCGTTGGCTGCCGGAGCCCGCCGCCGCACGCAAAGAGGGTTCGACCAGCCCAGTTCGTGCCCAGTAGTCCAACTGGCGGTAGGTGATTCCTGCAGCCTGGCATGCAACTGGACCGCGGTAGCCAGCAGACGTGTCGATCTGGGCTAACGGATCCCCGAACAGCATGGGTTGGCGAGGACTCTCCGACTGCATTCGAACTGTGGGGCTCACGCCAACTCCTCTACCAAACGTTCTTGGGCTATCCACTCTAGCTGCCACACCCCAGTTCGTGCGATCCGCTAAAGCAACTTCCCCTACGATACCGCTCTATTTCGACTCTAACCGTTAGCTTGAGGTTTAGAGTGCGGCGTGTCGTCCAAGACGTGGGCAACCGCGCGTTTTTCAAGTGCGCTACGCGTCTAGTCCCGCATTCCGTCGAGGGCGGTACGAAGGAAAGCCGCGTGCAGGTCCGCCACCAGCTCACTGAGGTCATCGGCACGGGCTTCTTTCCGCGCCCTCTCCCCCGGCCGATCCCTCCTGGAAGAAGCGGAGACCACCTGGTCAATTATGTCAGCGTTGCGTTCCGCCCCATTACGAACCGAACGCAGCATCTTCGCGGGAACACCGGCAGCCACTAGTGAGTTCAGCAGCTTCACAACCCGCACCGTTGAAGCCGCGAACCGCCCACCCAGATCGGGAGCAATGAGCCCCAGCTTCACGAAAACCTGCAACTGCTCAGCCGTGCAGCCGCAGTAGTCGGACAACTCACTAACCGTCAAAGCCCTGCCCGTGGGTATTGCCACCGCCTTGCCCTCTGCCGCAACTAAGCGCGCGTGCGGAACCGTCTCAACGTCGTGGCCGGCGTCCAACGCCGCCAGCTCTTCCCCGATCACCCGGTTGGGTGCGAAAGTGTCACGCTGACGGGTAAGGATAAAGCGCACCCGCTCTTTGTCGGCCTCCGAGTACTTTCTGTACCCAGAAGCCGTGCGATGCGGGGTGACTAAACCAAGGTCTTCTAAAAAACGCACCTTGGAGACAGTAGTCGCAGGAAATTCCCGCGCCAGTATTTTCACCAACTGGCCAATTCCGTACACCGGCTCCCGGGATATCCCGCGAGGCCACGTGCCTTCTATCCCCTTAGATGGGACCGGGTTTACCTCTTGGTAAGATGCGCTGTTTCTGGCAAGAGACACGGCTACTTAGCAGGCGAAGGATGGTAGGTGAGGCGGTACTTCCCGATCTGCACTTCATCCCCTGCCGCCAAGTCGGCCTGGTCTACACGCTCTCGGTTCACGTAGGTGCCATTCAGCGCCCCGGAGTCGCGCACCATGTGTCCGCCATCTTTCGCAACGAACTGACAGTGCTTCCTGGATACCGTGACGTCATCCAGAAAAATATCTGCTGTTGCAGACCGTCCCGCGTTGGTCACTTCCTGGTCGAGCAAGAAGCGTGCACCGGAGTTCGGGCCGCGCTGGACGATCAGAAGAGCGCTTCCCTGCGGAAGTGCGTCAACCGCCATCTGGTCGCGGTTTGACAGCGGCATCCGCACGGCATCGGCTTTATCCATGTCATCTGCCGCGCCAAAAAACGCTGTATTTGTCGGATCAAAAGCTGCTTCGTCGGCCACTCTTTTTCCTCCTAAGCCAATCGAGTTTGGAGCCGAAGCCCCGTTACCTAAGTCTGCATCAATCCTAACTGGAAATGTTGTTTCTAGCCCAAACTCCAGTTACCCCTGTGGATAATAGCGCTGCGCACATGACTCTACTCTTCGGGCGACTCCGCCCACTGGGGCTCAAATGTCGGCGCCACAGCGTCTATCGTCAGGCTACTCTCAACTTGCGTATCCACAAATGCACCATAGGCGCGGAACTGTGAGGCGGCACCACCCCTGATGTCGAGGGCGACAGACAGTGTTCCCCCATCACCTATTGCCCGCCATTCGTACGGTGGGCTAAGAGGCGTGCCGGACGCGATGACGACCCCGTCCTCGCCCATAGCGAACCACGCGCGTCCGTTCAGGCGCACATCGTTGATCGCAATCGCTTCGGCACCCGCATTGCGCAACTCCGCAAGTGTCGTGACGAACACGGAAACAGGTACCGCGTCCGTTGCGCCAGTGACCCTCATGGTCACGCCCGGTCCCTCAACAGGAACCGTGCCCGCAGCGACTTCGGCGCGGATGCTCGTCTGCTCGGAAGCGGCTCTGGCTGCTTCCTCCGCATCCGCGGCATCGGACAGATCCCGAAGCGCGATTTCCAACTGGGATCTTTCGGCAAGCAGTTCCTCTTCACGCTGGCCTAGGTCAGCAAGGATCGAAACCAGTTGGTCTTCGTTCAGTCCCGCCAAAGGGTCCGCCACGCGCGACCTCACGGTGGTGGTGACCGCCAATCCGACAATCAGGAAGAGCACGACCATGAGGATGTGCATGGGACGAGGGCGCCCACCCATCACCTTCCTGACGCGCTCCCAGGAGAGCCCCGGCTGCTCACTCGCCGTGTGCTTTGCAGTGCCCTTGGTAGGTTTCTTGCTCTTAGACATCGTTGCCTACCGTTACGCCTTAAAGATCAGTCGGCGGATAGACGCGGAGTTACTGAAGATTCTGATGCCCAGCACGACGATGATGGCCGTCGTCATAGCGCCGCCCACCCCCAGTTGGACGCCTAGGAACACAAGGAAGCAAGCGATGAGTACGTTCCAGAAGAACGATGCGACGAAGACCCTGTCTGAGAAAACACCTTCAAGCCACGCCCTGAATGCACCGAACAGAGCGTCCAACGCGGCGACCACTGCAACGGGTAGGTAGGGCTGTAAGGCAACGGGAATGACAGGCTCAAACAAGAGGCCTAAAACGACACCTACGACTAGGCCGACGGCGGCAATCATGTGCTCCCCTAACCTTGTTCCAACCCGGTCTTTATGCTCCACAGGGACGGCGCCGGTAGCGCTCCGAACTTCAAGTTAGCCTGCCGAACAACTGTCAGTTTGGACCCAAGTGACTTCTCTATGTTACGCACCTGCTCCTGACCTGCTCCGGTCTGCAACGCTTCAAGCAGGATCACGGGGTCCCCGATTGCTTCAATAACGTAAGGCGAAGACACCGGAATGAGGTTCACCAGGATCACGGACCCGGCTGTGCGGACCGTAGTTCCCGGCCCCACGCGGTTGCCGTCGATGCTGATTGCTTCAGCGCCGCCGGCCCACAGAAGATTCATTATCGAGCGGACATCGGAGTCACGGACCAGGCCGTTTCGGTTGGCCGACGGGGTCCCATCTTCAACCGTCACCACGACCCCTGGCCCCTCTACACGCGACGTTGCACTTGCTAGGGCAACGTCGGGGGGCAGGACCACGGAGAAACCCTCCGACACCTCCGCACCACGGACCTTCGCCCGTGCCGCTTCCACTTCCGCATCGACCTCATTCACACGCTCAGATACGACCCGGACCTCTTCAGCCAAAGCCGCACGAGGGCCTGCCTCCAAACTCGCATCAAGACGCAAGTTCAAGGCGGAGACAGTTGCAAGCCACGCCAAAGCCACGACACCTACGAAGATTAGGACGTTGCGCACAAACGGGTGTTTCGCCGGGCGTTTGTTCTCCGCGTGCAGCCGGTAGCTGGGGTCGAGGGCGTATTTCTCAATGTTCGTAAGCAGAAGCATCGAGGCGGCAGGGTCCTTATGTGCCGCTTCCACGGAGGCGCGCCCCGACACAAGTGGTACCCAAGGACCAGACGCACTAGGCGCCACCGACTGTGTGGAGTCCTCCATGTCACCTCCGTCGCGGGATATAACCTGTACTCGCCCCTACAATGTGGGTATGGCTTCACTTACGCAGATACGTCCTCACATTATCCCCCTCGCCTTGGATAAGGCACTGGCAGGAGTCGAAGGTTGGGCCCTTTGGAATGCTCCTGACGCACACACGACGGTAGAAAACACCTTCATGCCCCTTGTAACAGGGGTTAGCGTCGACACAGGCGACATGGAGGAAAACTGGATATTCGTTGGTGTCCCGGGCGCGCGCCGTCATGGGGCCAGCTTGGCTTCCACGGCTCGTGAGCGTGGCGCCTCCGTCATTGTTACGGATAAGGAAGGTGCGCCGCTGGCAGAGGACGCCGGCCTGCCTATCGTGACCGTTGATGATCCGCGCCAAGCGGCGGGAGTGATTGCAAGTAACCTCTACGGCACGGCCGAAGAAGGTTTGGTGACCGTTGGCGTCACCGGCACGAACGGCAAGACAACCACAACCTATCTGCTGCGCGCCATTTTGCAACCGACGCTTGGCAGAATGGGGCTCCTTGGGACCATTGAGGTCGACACGGGTGACTTCTCCACGTTCGCGGAACGCACCACACATGAGTCTCCGGTTGTTCACCGCGCCTTGGCTTCCACCCGCCAGTCTGATCTTCGCGGCGCAGTGGTTGAGGTCTCCTCCCACGCCTTGTCTTTGCAACGGGTTGAAGGGGTCACTTTCGACCTTGGCGTCTTCACTAACCTGCAGCACGACCATCTGGACTTCTACGAAAACAGCATGGATCTCTACTTCGAAGCAAAGGCTTCCCTGTTTGCGCCGGGCAGAACGCGGGTGGGTGTCACGGCGGTGGACGATGATTACGGGCGCAGGCTTGCCCGTGAGGCACAGATCCCTATGGAGGCTGTGCAGGTCCTGACCGATGACTTGGTGGACATCGGGGGCACCGCACTGTGGAAAGTGACTGACGTTCATGCCGACCCTGACGCCGGAGGCAACGCGTTTACGCTGAAGTCCCCAAGGGGTGAAAAATACCAGGTGACGTGTCCGATCCCCGGTTTGGTCAACGTTCAGAACGCTGCGGTGGCCCTAGTAGGCAGCATCGCTCTTGGTATTGAGCCGGAAGATGCCATTGAAGCGCTTCGGCAGGCTCCTCCGGTGCCGGGCAGGATGCAGTGGGTGGACTCCGCCCCGACCCAGCCAACGGTCATGGTCGACTACGCCCACACGCCAGAGGCAATTGAGCAGCTCCTCATCGATTTGCGCCCCCTTACCAAGGGCAAGCTCACGGCTGTCTTTGGAACTGATGGTGACCGCGACTCTACGAAGCGCGTCCCGCTGGCGGAAATCGTCGCCCGACGCGCCGACGTCCTATGGGTGACCGATGAGAATCCTCGGTTCGAGGACGCGGCGGCAATCCGCGCACAACTCCTTGAGGGAATCAGGAACGTGCGCCCCGATATGCACGATGTCCATGAGGTCACCACGTGCCGGCGCGACGCGCTTCGGGACGCGATCTTGGAAGGCGCACCTGAAGACCTTGTGGTGGCCTTTGGCAAAGGTGCGGAGCGCTACCAGGAAACCAAGGGCGTCAAGCACTACTACATGGATGTCGACGTGGCTCAGGAGACGTTGCGTGACTCCAAGGTGCGCTAAGTGCACGCGTAGAATCAAAAGCAGAACGCAGACTTGGGCAGATGTGCCCCAGACCAGTTAGGGCCCTCTATGACAACCAGTAACTTGCCTGATGACGGGCAGTTAGACGAATCAGATGAGAGCCAGGAGGTTGCCGGCGGAGCGGATGAACAGTCGGGCGCGCAAGCCGTGACAGATGAACGACAAGGCGCGCAAGGCGCGGCAGATAAACAGCCCGTCGCGCAGGCCGTGGCGGACGTTGACGCCGCGGAGGTGGGCGACGATGAGTTGAGGGTGCGCGCCATGCGCGCTGACCTCTCCCAGTACGACCTTGCGGAAGAAGACTTGGCTCTTCTGAATCTAGGGGACGACTGGGACGTGGACTCACTGGAGTACACATACCGACCTGTCGTTGCGGTCATCGGGCGTCCCAACGTTGGAAAGTCAACCTTGGTGAACCGAGTGCTGCGACGCAGGGAGGCTGTCGTTCAAGACACTCCCGGGGTCACGCGCGACCGCGTGCGCTACGACGCGGAATGGGCGGGACGCGACTTCGTCCTTGTTGACACAGGCGGCTGGGAAGTCGACGTCAAGGGTTTGGATAAGCAGATCGCAGACCAGGCCGAAGTAGCCATTGACCTGGCAGATGTGATCCTCTTCGTCCTTGACGCCAACGTCGGAGCGACCGCTACGGATGAGCAGGTGATCCCCATTCTGCGCAAGTCCGGGAAACCCGTCATACTTGCGGCAAACAAGGCAGACTCCGCAGCCCAGGAATCAGACGTGGCGATGATGTGGTCGCTGGGGCTTGGTGAGCCATACCCCATTTCTGCTCTCCACGGACGCGGTACCGGGGACCTTTTGGATGCGGTTGTCGACGCAATGCCGGAAGAGAGTGCGTATCCAACTGAGGCAAAGCCGTCCTCGATCCGACGCGTGGCCCTTGTCGGACGCCCCAACGTTGGGAAGTCCTCCCTACTAAACGCCCTGGTCGGCACAGACCGCGCGGTCGTACACGACGTGGCCGGAACTACGCGCGACCCGATTGATGAAATCGTGGATATCGATGGCAGGAAGTGGGAGTTCGTTGACACGGCCGGCGTCAAGCGCAGGCTACACCGCACAACGGGTGCGGACTACTACGCCTCCATTCGTACCCAGGCGGCACTGGAGAGAAGTGAGGTCGCCCTCGTCCTCTTCGATGCCAGCGTCCCCCTTACTGAGCAGGACGTGCGCGTCGTGCAGCAGGCTGTGGATGCCGGGCGCGCCATCGTCATGGTCAACAACAAGTGGGACCTGGTTGACGATGAGCAGCGTGAAGCGTTGATGCGTCAGGAAAACCGCGATTTGGGGCAGGTGGATTGGGCGCCGCGGATTAACCTCTCGGCGAAGACGAAGTGGCACGTGAACAGGATTACCCGTGCTCTCGACACTTCTTTGGAAGGGTGGGAGACGCGCGTATCCACAGGCAAACTGAATGCGTTCTTTGGGCGTTTGAGTGCCGCCCACCCACACCCGGTGCGTGGCGGGAAACAACCGCGCATCCTGTTCGGCACCCAGGTATCGACCGCGCCTCCGCGTTTTGTGCTGTTTACGACCGGTTTCTTGGATCCGTCGTACAGGCGCTTCATTCAGAGAAGGCTCCGCGAAGAGTTTGGTTTCAAGGGTTCTCCCATTCAAATCGGCGTGCGTGTTCGCGAACGAAGGAAGAAATAAACGGAAAAGAGCGTTGTTGTGCCCAGCAGTTACATAGCAATTGGAGACAGTTTCACTGAAGGTCTAGGCGACCCGCGCCCCGACGGGAGTCTGCGTGGGTGGGCTGACCGGGTGGCCGCCGCCCTCGCCCTAGATCACATGGGGGTGGGCGCCGATGCGCCACTCGGTGAGCTGGGACCAACGGGCTTCAAATATGCAAACCTGGCTATTCGGGGTCGCAAGGTACTGCCGGTGATTGAGCAGCAGGTGGCGCCCGCAGTTGCTCAGCGACCAGAGATCGTGTCTTTCAACGCCGGCGGTAACAACATGCTGCGCCCCAAGTTTGACCCGACGGAAACCGTGGATGCGATCGTGGACGCCGTAAACGTCATTCGGAATAGTGGCGCCCACGCCCTGGTTTTGGCCGGTCCGGATCCCGTGAATAATCTGCCGATGGGGGAAACGTTTTCAGCTCGGGGTAGCGCATACACAGAACTCTGTGAGGCGCGGCTGAGTGGCTTTGAAGACGTCACCTTTGTGGATAACTTCCACGACAGGGGGTTTGAGGATTCTACGTACTGGTCAGACGATGGACTACACCTGAGCAATTGGGGCCATCTGCGTATCGCGGCCAACTGCCTGGATGCGTTAGGTGTCACGTTGCCTGACGCGTGGGGCGATCCGCGCCAACCGCAGCCCGACCCGAAGGAATACCACTCTGCAGAGTACTTCGGTAAGTATGTTGCACCTTGGATCGGACGCAGACTGACGGGGCGTTCCTCCGGCGACGGCAGGCTTGCAAAACGCCCTCTGCTCACGGAGTTCGACTTCCGCTGGGACGCGTGATCTGAAGGCTGGGCGCGTGAAGCGGTGCGCGGCGGGCGCCCTCGTCCGTATGATGAGCGCATACAGAGGGGCAAGTTGCATTTGGCAGACTTGCTTCTGAACCTGCGTTGAAACGCACGTCACCACGCTGACGAAACCCGTTTGCGTGCGATCCTTTGGAGGGGCCTTGGCTAGCAGCGAAACTGTAGGACTGATTGACCGCTACATGGATTGGCTGCCCGTCCAGCCGGGCGACCCAATCGTCAGTCTTGGTGAGGGATCCACTCCCCTTGTGTACTGCCCGGGGCTGTCGAAGACGACCGGTAACGACGTGTGGGTGAAGGTGGAGGGCTCCAATCCGACCGGCTCATTCAAGGACCGTGGCATGACGATGGCCGTCTCAATGGCGGCGGCGCGTGGTGCTGAGGCGGTTGTGTGCGCGTCCACCGGCAACACCTCTGCTTCGGCGGCAGCCTACGCTGTTCGCGCCGGGATGACACCGGTTGTGCTTCTGCCGGCCGGCAAGATCGCGAAGGGCAAACTGGCGCAGTCGGTTGTCTACGGGGCGCGCATTGTGCAGATCGACGGCAACTTTGATGACTGCTTGGACATCGCGCGCAAGCTGGATGCGAACTACCCGATTGCACTTGTGAATTCAGTGAATCCGGACCGTATTGAGGGCCAGAAGACGGCCTCGTTCGAAATCATTGACAACCTTGGGGACGCTCCGGATATTCACATGCTCCCCGTTGGAAACGCCGGCAACATCACCGCGTACTGGAAGGGCTTCCGGGAATACTTCGATGCCGGGAAGTCTACGCGTAAGCCGCAAATGTGGGGATTCCAGGCGGCAGGTTCGGCGCCGTTCGTGGTGGGCCATCCCGTGGAGGATCCGGAGACGGTGGCTACCGCGATCCGCATCGGCAACCCCGCGTCATGGGACCAGGCGGTGGCGGCCCGGGATGGCTCCGGTGGGCTGATCGATGCGGTTACGGATGAGGAGATTTTGGCGGCACAGTCGCTGCTGGCGGCAACCGAGGGCGTTTTCGTTGAGCCCGCCTCTGCAGCTGGTGTTGCCGGGTTGCTAAAGCACCATGCGGCGGGGACTTTGCCAACGGGTAAGACAATCACAATTACGGTCACCGGTAACGGGCTGAAGGACATCGACACTGCCATGACCGGTCGGGAGATCGTGGCTGAGGTTCTGCCTGTGGACGTAGAGGTCGTCGCGAAGAGCTTGGGCCTGTAATTGGCGGCGTCGATACTGCCGGGGACAACCGCGACGGTTGGTGCACCGGCGACTACGGCGAACTTGGGGCCCGGGTTTGACGCGCTGGGTTTGGCTTTGGACTGGGTGGACCACGGCAGGGCAACTGTCGTTGAGCAGGGGTTGTCGCTTAAGTTGACGGGCGAGGGCGAGGGGACTTTGCCGCGCAATGAACGCCACCTAGTCATCGAAAGCATCCACACGGGTCTGGACTCTTTGGGTGCGCGGGTGCCGGGTTTGCGGTTTGAGGCGCACAATACGATTCCGTTGGCGCGTGGGCTTGGGTCGTCCTCGGCAGCAATCGCTGCGGGACTGGGATTGGCGTGGGGATTGGCGCGTCCCGATGAGGAACTGGACCGCCGGTGGGCGTTCGACCTGGCCGTTGGGATAGAGGGGCACCCTGACAACGTGGGGCCCGCCATCTACGGCGGTTTTACCATCGGATGGCAGAACGCGGGCGCCTGGCAACTGGTGCACTCCCCCGTTTCTGAAGACAACCGGATTGCGGCGCTGGTTCCCGATACCGTTTTGAAGACGACGCAAGCAAGGTCGGTGATGCCCGCCTCCATTCCGCTTTCGGACGCGATTGCGAACTCTGCCCGGACGGCGCTACTGGTTCACGCCCTGAGCACGGATCCGTCGCTGCTTTTCGATGCCACGCAAGATTTCCTGCATCAGGAGTATCGCCGTGGCCTGTATCCGGAATCTTTGGCGTTGGTGGATCGGCTGCGCGATGAGGGGCTGGCGGCCGCGATCTCAGGGGCCGGCCCCACCGTGGTCGTGTTCCACACGGAGGCGCGCAGTGCACTGACAGACCTAGTTCTGGATCGTGTTTTGGTTCCCGAGGGCGCATTCGGCGGCTTCCACCGTCACGATCTGTCTGTTGGGGCGGGCATAGAAATCATGTAGTCGTAGAGGTCGCCATGCCGGGTGGAGCTGCGTGACAAAGAGCAAGAAAGTGTGGGGACATGCAGACTAACAAGGTACTTTTCGGCGCGGCTTACTATGACGAGTACATGCCTAATGAACGCCTCTCCAAAGACATCGAAATGATCGGCGCCGCCGGGATGAACACCATGAGGATTGCAGAATCCACGTGGTCCACGTGTGAACCTCAGCCGGGCGTTTTCGATTTCACTCATGTCGACCGGGCACTTGACGCCATGGAGGAAGCCGGCATTGGCGTCATCATTGGGACCCCGACCTACGCCGTGCCGACGTGGCTGGTCCAATCACACCCTGAAGTGTTGGCAATAACCAGCGAGGGCGAAGGTCGTTATGGTGCACGCCAAATCATGGACATCACATCCCCGGCATACCTGTGGCACGCGGAGCGGGTAATCCGCAAACTTCTGGAGCACACCGCTCACCGCAAGTGCGTGATTGGTTTCCAAGTCGACAATGAGACGAAGTTTTACGACACGGCTTCCCCGAACGTCCAGCGCCGTTTCCTAAAGCACTTGCGCACTCTGTTCAACGATGACCTTGACGCACTCAACCACGCGTACGGACTGGACTACTGGTCCAACCGATATCAATGCGTGGGAGGACTTCCCGGATGTTCGCGGGACCATCAACGGCTCCCTTGGCTCCGCGTGGGACAAGTTCCGCAGGTCTTTGGTGACGGAGTTCTTGTCATGGCAAACCGATCTGGTCCGCGAATACAAGCGCGATGATCAGTTCATCACCCACAACCTTGACTTTGATTGGGGGCCGGGCTGGTCGTACGGACTCCAGCCCGCGGTTGACCACTTTGAGGTGGCCAGGACCATCGACATTGCTGGCACGGACATCTACCACCCCACTGAGGACAAGCTGACTGGCCGCGAAATCGCCCTCGGCGGAGACATGACGCGTTCCGTGAAGGGCGGGGAAAACTACCTGGTCCTGGAAACGCAGGCGCAGGGTCAAATGGGTTGGCTCCCCTACCCGGGCCAGTTGCGACTCCAGGCACTAAGCCACATTGCAAGCGGTGCCGACGGAGTCATGTACTGGCACTGGCACTCCACGCACAATGGGTTTGAGACCTACCGGAAGGGCGTGCTCAGCCAAGACTTTGAGCCGAAACCGACCTACCTTGAAGCCGGTCGCATTGGAGCTGAACTGTTTGCCGCCGTGGACTCTCTACGCGGTGTTCAGAAGGCCAACAAGATTGCGATCATGGTCAGCAATGAGTCGCTGACAGCCCTGCTGTGGTTTGGGATTGAAACTGGTTTCATGCCTGCAGCAGGACCCACAATCGGCTACAACGACGTTCTGCGCTGGGTGTACGACACCTTGTACGACCTGAACCTTGAAGTGGACTTCGTTGATGCCTCCGCCAACAATCTGTCCGACTACGCGGTGATCATTACGCCGGCTCTGTACGTTGCCTCCCAGGCAACGCTGGATAACCTGCGTCGTTACGTTGAGGAAGGCGGCCATCTAATAAGCACCTTCCGGAGCTTCGTTACGGATGAGTACGTGAAGGTATGGGCAGACCGTGCCCCGCACTCCCTCACCGACGTGTTTGGGTTCGGATACGACCAGTTCACGAAGCCTTCTGATGTTGCGGTGAGCCTGTATGGACCGCTTGCGGCATCTGTCGAAGCGGGCGCCGTTGAGGCGGACGGCGTTCAGAGGGATGCGGCGGACACCCTTGGGGTGGAGCGCTTCATGGAACTGCTGGTCCCGACTGAAGGATCCGAAGTTGAGGTGCTTGCAGCCTACGACCACCACGCTTGGCACAACCCAGCCATCACCAGAAACCGTTTTGGCAAGGGCACGGCGACGCATGTTGGCGCGATGGTGTCCTCTGCGGTTCTGGTAGGCGTCCTGAAGGTGATCGCGGCAGAGGCCGGAGCAGTTGACTGGGCCCAAGACCTGTCCGGAAAGGTCACAGTTAGGCGAGGACGCAATGCTGCTGGGCGCGACATCGCCTTCTTCTTCAACTACTCCAAGGACCCGGTCCAAGTCACGGTCCCCGTTGCTGGTCGCGATGTTGTGTCCGGCAACGCCGTCGAAGAAGGCTCAGACGCGAAAATCGCGCGCTGGGATGTGCTGATCGTAGAGAGCATCTAACCCCATTTGGCCGGTCCATATGGTTAGATCGCCCATGTCGTCATCGACAAGTCGGAAAAGTTCTGCACTTCCGACGAATCAGACGACATGGGCGATCTAAACGCGTTAGGCGCTAGGAGCTCAAGCAGAGCGCGCCCGAACCGGGTCTACAGCCCGTGCTGCTTGGCGACCAGTTCCGCAATCTGCACTGCGTTTAGGGCAGCACCCTTGCGCAGGTTGTCCGAAGAGATGAAGTACACCAATCCCCGCCCACCGGGCACCGACTGATCCACGCGCACGCGGCCAACCAAAGTCGGGTCACTGCCGGCTGCCTCTAGAGGAGTAGGCAGTGCAACCAGCTCCACACCATCCATCTCAGCCAGCCCCGCCATTGCTTCATCAACCGTAACCGGCTTTTCGAACTCCGCATGGACGGTCAAAGAGTGGCCGGAGAAAACCGGTACACGTACGCATGTAGCGGAAACTGCCAGGTCGGGCAGGTCTAGGATTCGACGCGACTCATTGCGAAGCTTCTGTTCCTCATCTGTTTCCCCGCTACCGTCGTCAACGAAGTTGCCGGCCTGGGCCACAACGTCAAACGCAATCGGCGCCGCATAAACATTGGGCTCAGGGAAGTCCACGGCCGCCCCGTCGGTAGCCAAACCTTCGATCGGCTGCCCCGACCCCACGATCTCACGAACCTGGTCGGCCAACTCCCGTACACCAGCCAAACCGGAACCGGACACAGCCTGGAACGTGGTTACGCGCAGTGCACGCAGGCCACCCAGGTTATCCAAAGCCTTCAGTGACGGCATAGCCGCCATGGTCGTGCAGTTCGGGTTTGCAATGATCCCCAGCGGACGCTCCAAAGCCGCCTTCGGGTTCACCTCAGCGACAACCAGCGGAACCAGTGGGTCTTTCCTCCACGCCGACGAGTTATCGATTACCACCGCGCCCGCCTGCGCAAACAGTGGCGCATACGCTTTGGAGGCCGTCCCACCCGCGCTGAACAACGCAACGTCGATCCCCTTGAGGTCATCGGCCGTCACCTTCGAAACGTCCTCGACCGTAATCTCCTGGCCCTTCCACGTAATCGACTTACCCGCGGAACGAGGTGAGGAAAATGCCCGCAGTGTCTTTACTGGGTATTCTCTCTCTTCGAGCAGGCCAAGCATGACGCCGCCGACCTGACCGGTCGCGCCGACGACTGCTACGTTCAATCCTTCGTGTTGCTGAGCCATTTCATTTCCTATCTGTGGCGTTTGCAATGATCAGCGTACGGACTGTTTGAGAGCCCGTCACGCTCCCGACCATACTTCGGAACGCGACTAGACTCTAAAGTAACTTCCAAGGAGGCACCTTGCAGATCAATATTCCGCGTCAGTTCCGCCTAGATTCTGTTCCGGCGACAATCACTTTGTCGGATGAGGACGTGACATCGCTTGCGCAGGACTACCCCACTGAAGTCTCAATGACGGACCGCACTGCGACATTCGTGTTTGAAAGTCCGCGGGCTGCTGCGGACTTCGTGGACTCGTTGGAGGGGCAGATCCCGTATTCCGCCCGGGACCTGTCGGACGAGGACGCGGAGATCTTTGCTGCTCCCACCTCCGGAAGTGTCGCGCGGGAGATTGTTGGAAACAGCCGGGGGCACTTGGGAGGCGCCGACAAGATAGCGCGTGGCTGGGGCATCGCGGCTTTCTCAGTGGCGGTGCCAGCGGCGGTTATCGGCGCGGTTGCCCTTGTCTTCAGCGTGATTGCGCTGTTCCACTAGGCAGCAGGGGCACCAGGACGCCAGTGCGCTACGGCGCAAGCACACGACGGCACCAGAACGCGATGGCACCACGCCGCCCGAACTTCGGAACGCCTACGCAGGACAACGTGTTGATGTCGGTAGCACCCTGGTGCTCACGGATTCTGGTTCACGCGCAGGTGCGTAATCGTCCGCATTCGGCAAGTGCCCCTTTAGCGCCCGCAGCGCATACAGAATCGCTGCCAAGTCAACGAACTCTTGCGTGAGTGCCCCGACCATCGCAGGAATGGCCCCCGTGGCAGCGACCAACATCAAACCGACGCTTAGGGCAATCCCGATCCAGATTGCGGTAAGCGCTACTGAAAGCGTGTGTTTCGCAATCGCGTGCGCATCGGCCACTTTCCACACGCTGTCCGGCACGATTACCGCGTCCGCTGCTTCTCCCGCCGCAGTAGACCCACGCGCCCCCATCGCGATCCCCACGTCCGCCACCGCTAGGGCCGGCGCGTCATTTACTCCGTCACCAACCATTAGGGTGGGGCGAGGGCGCATTTTAGCCACCAGCTCCACCTTTTCCTGGGGTTTCAGTCCGCAAGCCACGTCCTCGATCCCCACTTGGGCAGCGATCGCTTCGGCGGTAGATTTCCCGTCCCCGGTAAGCATTTCAATGGTGCCAACCCCATTGGCCTTCAGGTATGCGATGAGGGCAGGAGCCAGCGGTCGAATGCGATCCGCCATCACGATTACCCCGACGAAGACCCCATCCACGGCGACATACGACGCGACTTCTCCCGCTTGAAGCGTGGGGCGGCGTTCTCCGGGCGCGCCAGAGGCTGCGGAGAGCGCCGAATCCACGTAGGCCGCACTTCCAACCTGGACCGATTTGGAGCCGATAACGGCGCGCACTCCGGACCCTGCGTCCTCGTTCGCCTCACTGGCGGTGGACAGCGACACGTCTTTCTCACGCGCGTAAGTGACGATGGCTTGGGCCAGGACGTGACCGGAATACTGTTCTGCGGAGGCGGCAAGGCTGAGCACCTCGTCCTCGTCCCACCCCTTTTCCGCCATAACCGAGACGACCTGCGGACGCCCGCCCGTTATGGTCCCGGTCTTGTCCAGCGCGGCACTCTGGATGCGCGCCAAGCTCTCAAGAACGGCGCCGCCCTTCAAAATGATGCCGTTCTTCGCGCTGAACGACAGCCCGCCCATGAACGCAACGGGCGCCGCGATCAACAGGGGACATGGCGTAGCGAGGACGAGGACCTCCGCAAACCTCACCGGATCACCACTTATCCACCACGCGATGCCTGCGATGATCAGCGAGACCAAGGTGAACGGCACAGCAAAACGATCCGCCAGGCGAACGACGGGGGCTTTCTGCGTTTGCGCTTGCTCGACAAGAGCGACGATCTGTTGGTACTGGGAATTCTCGGTGGTGCGCAGGGCCTCCACCGTGACGGCCTCGTCCCCATTGACAGCGCCCGAGGGGACCTCAGCGCCCTCCTTGAGATCAACGGGAAGCGATTCGCCCGTGATGGCAGCCTCATCGAAGGATCCGCGGGCGCTGAGCAGGGTCGCGTCCACGGGCACCACTTCCCCTGGCTTCACCAGTAACCGGTCCCCAACTGCGACTTCGGCCGCGGGGACGTCGCTCAACGTCTCCTCCCCGGATTGGGGGTCAACCCGCATGACATGAGCGGTTTGTGGCGCTTGGTCCAGGAGCGCAGTCAGCTCCCGCGTCGCACGGTTCGCCGCGTAATCCTCCAGCGCTTCACCGCCCGTGAGCATGAGGACAATAACCACGGATGCGCCGTACTCCCCCACGGCCAGCGTCGCGACCATCGCAATGACGGCCAGAACGTCCAGCCCAAAGTTGCCGTGCAGCATGTCTTTGACCATCTGGAAAATGGTCCATGCGACGACGCCACCGACGTAAACCGTTGCGATCACTTGGGCGGCGGTGCTTAGCCCACTAAAAGCCAGGACAGCAACCACCAGTCCAACCAGCAGAGTTGCCCCGACTAAGGGGTACCGGGCGAGGGCGATGCGTACCTTGTTCATGCCCCCCATGATCAGGCATTTTCCGCACCATTTCAAGGAAGGTAAGGCACACCTAGCCTGGCTGGAACCCGGTTTAGAAGCCGTTCGGCTGCGGGTCGGGGCCCTAACGGACGCCTCGCGGCTCCTGGTCCGCATCCCCCAACGGACGCCTCGCGGCCCCTAGTCCGCATCCCCCAACGGACGCCTCGCGGCCCAGACCCCTAACGCACAGCACGTTGGCGTTGGCCCGAGTAGGCTTAAGTGGTCAGCAGCACGTGTTCTGCTGGAACGACGTGGGGATCCAAGGCGCAGGAGATGAAGTGGCCAAAAATACTACCGCAGAGAAGCTTCAAGTCACCGTGGTGAACTATCGGTGGGGTTTTGTGATTGCTGGAATCGTCGCGTTGGTCCTTGGCATCATGGTTCTTGCGTGGCCAAAAGAGGTCATGTGGATCGCGACTCTGGGCGTTGCGCTTTACGCGATTAGTGCCGGACTGTTTTACACGATCACCGGAATCCGCGCGAAGGATGACAAGCAGTGGCGCCGTATCTCCCGCATCGCGGCCGGTGTCGCATTCATGGCCGTTGGCGTGGTCATGGCGTCGTTTTTGGGTGCCAGCAGTGCAGTTCTGGTAAATGTGCTCGGGATCATGCTGGGTGTTTTGTGGATCGTAGAAGGTGTCACGGCCCTGATGCTTTTGAAAGGTGGGACCTCAACGTCAACCCTCACAATCATCTATGCAGTTGTTGCTGTCGCCGTCGGTGTCGTTCTATTGCTAACACCCGTTTGGGGCCCAGGCGTCCTCCAGTGGATGGTCGGCTTCGGTTTGGCAGGCCTCGGAATCGCCCAGATAGTTCGCGCTGTGGCCACACCCAAAGAGGTAAGTGTTGCGTTGGAAGCGCGCTAACCGCTCGTCAACCAGTTAGGTAGTCGAGGTCCCCGTTCTACTTGATTCGGTTCCCGCCCGTCACCGTTGGATTCCCGCACGTCCCCCATTCGACTGCCGTCCTCGTCGGGATCCTGCCCACCCCCGTTGGATTCCCGCACATCCCCCATTCAACTTGCCGATCGTCGTTCGGTTCCGGCCGTCGCCTTTCAATCCCCCCGCCATTGTTCGGTTTCGGCCTTCGCCGTTCAATTCCAGCGTCGTGTCCTTGGTCTGGTGATAGGTCTTGACGCTCACAACTTGCTACAGAGCGGCAATAGACTTGAAAACGCCTGTGCGAGCACCAGTAGTTGCCCTCGGCGCACCTCTGTGGTGTGTTTGAGACGATTAGATCGCCGTTGTCTCACAGGAACAGCGGCGATCTAGGACAATAACGGCGATCTAGAGAACGCAAGGTCAAAATCGGGGCCGAACCCATACCCAGGCTGGCCTCCATCAGCCCGCAGGAGCCAACAAAGGTCCGCATTGGCAAGCCAAGCCGAGTTGGCGACCGGACCAGAGCCGTCGGCCGGTGCTGCGCTGCAACAAACAGGAAAACTCACAACAAACAGGACCGCCAGGTCCCCTGCGATAACCCAGTAAACGGACAACCTAGAGCAACCCTAGACACCGAAGGGTGCCAACAAACAGGCGCTTCACAAAAGGGACTGCGGGGCCCACATAATTCCCGGCTGGCTAATGCCTCATCGCCTCCGGCGCGCGACTAACTGGTGGGATGGCCCTGGAAGTCAAGGGCAGATATCGCCAAGTTGGCTCTAGATGGTTCGAGATGGCATGGTACGGATCAAGTTGGCTCTGGACAGGCCGAGATGGCATGGCCATCTTGGGGGTTGGCGAGCCATCTTGACCACCTCTGTGGTTGACCGTGTCCTGCACGCTGTGTATAAGGCACAGCTCACCTCTAACTCAAGCAGGCGCCGGGCCAACTGGTTTCGTCTACAGCCCCTTTTATAGAAGAGCCACTAAACGGCAAAGACATTCTCGACGGACTTAGTCACCGTCACCAGAGCGATCAGAGGTGAGTCTGAGACCTTGGGTTGTGGCAAAGACTGAAGGTTAATCCCTGGATCCACCTTCAATGTTGGGGACGACATTCGCTTTCAGGACCAGCAGCCACCGGACTGGCGGACGCCTACCGTCGAGTTGCGGATGGGAAGCCGGGAATGGGATGGCTGCGCACGCATAATATAGGGCACATGTGCAAGAGACTGGTGCGGATTCGGGACACCGGTGCTCTTAGATCCAAGAAGGTCTGGACACCGGTGCGTGTAGGCCCAAGAAGATCCTAGATGTGCTCTTAGATACTGGATGTCCCGCTAAATACTGGATGTCTCCTTAAATACGCGATGTCCCGTTAAATACTGGACGTCCCCTTAAATACGCGATATTCGACTCCTATATCGCGTACCTAAGCAGACATCGCGGATTTAACCGGACATAGCGTATCCAACACGTCCCCGTGTAGCGGACGGTCCACAGACACAAAGAGGCCTCCGCGTGACCCACGGCGGGCACGCGGAGGCTTTCTCTATGTAGGCAGGGCTCGTTCGGTTGGGGTCAACTCGGCTTGGGCTGACTCGATTGTGTCTGGCCAACGGCTACCGCACCAACGGGGCCCGAACCGACGGGGCGTGAACCAACGCGGCCCGAACCAACCAGGCACCCGCCCCTAAGAACCTCAAGCACCTCTGCGAAAGGAACCTACTTCTTGCGACCGAAGCCGAAGAATCCGCCCTTGCTCTCTTCCTTCGGGTGGTTACCATCGCACCACTGGTCTTTGGGGACCGAGCGCTTCACCTGGTCAACGTGCATCCCGCACCCGCTCCAGGTTGTCTTTCCACACTTACGGCATCGAACTGGTGAACACATGTTTTCTCCTGGGGATAGTGATTGTTTATCTTGTTACGTATCGGAGGTGGTTACTCCACCAGTTCCACGCCGGGCACCATGCCCGCCGCCATCGCAGCACGCATCGTCAGCATGCCACCGGAAAGGTTGCGAACGTCCTCGAAACCCTCTTGGACCAGCATCCTTTCCGCAAGGTATGAGCGCACGCCGGACTGGCAGTGAACCCTAATTGGGCGCCCCGCAGCGGCCTTGCGAACCTCATCCAAATGTTCACGCAGTTCCGTGTGGGCAATGTTGAGTGCGCCGGGCAGGTGTCCGGTCGCGTATTCGCGGGCGGAACGAACGTCCAGTACGAGGGCGTTTTCCAACGCATCCGCAGCCTCCGACGCATACCAAAGGTGGGTTACCCCATCCAGGACGTTCTGCGCGTAGTACCCAACGAAGTTCACCGGATCCTTGGCACTGCCGTAAGGCGGCGAGTAGGAAAGGTCCAAGTCGATCAAGTCGGTCACGTTCATCCCGCCGCGCATCGCAGTGGCGAGGACGTCAATGCGTTTGTCGATCCCGTCCTCACCAATGGCCTGGGCGCCGTAGATCTGCCCGTCGTCACCAAAGTGGACGATGAGGTGGACCTGGCAGGCACCGGGGAAATAGCCGGCATGATTATTGGGGTGCAGGTTGATCGTGTGGTACTTGACGCCGGCAGTCTCAAGCGCCCGGCGGTTAGCCCCAGTCATCGCTGCGGTTAGCCTGCCAACACGCACAACCGCAGAGGAAAGTGGCCTGGCCAGCGGCCTAGCCGGAATCCCGCCCTTGTGTTTAGCGATGATGTCGTCGGCAATCAGGCGTCCGGCGCGGTTTGCCGGGCCTGCCAGAGGCACGGGCCGAAGAGCGCCTGTCAGCGGATCTTTGGATGCAACAGCGTCACCACCAGCCCAAACGTCTTCCAGGTTGGTGCGCCCATGGTCGTCAATAACGATTGCGCCGTGATCAAGCTCCAGCCCACTATCGGCAAACGCTTCAGTCGCCGGGCGAACCCCGATTGAAAGCACAACCAGGTCGGCCAGTATCTCTTGGGCGTCAGCCAGGACTACCTTCACGCCATCTTCTTGGGGCTCAATGGCAGTCGCTGCGACACCGGTTATGGTCCGGATACCCAGCACGTCCAGCTCTGCGGTAGCGCGAGCTGCGATTTCCGGTTCTGCAGGAGGAAGGATCTGCGGCGCCAACTCAACGATTGTCGTTTGGACACCAACCTCAGCCAACGCTTCGGCGGCTTCCAGCCCGATGAATCCGGCACCGAGCACAACGGCGCGTTTCAATCCGCCCTCGACCCGAGACCGAATCTCAACCGCGTCAGGTACGGTACGCAGGTGCCACACGGCTTCCGAATCAAAGCCGGGCAGAGCAGGGCGCAAAGCCTTCGCGCCGGGAGCCAGCACCAAGTTGTCGTAGGACAGCGTTTCCACTCCGTCCGCCGTTACGACGGTCAGAGTCTTGGACACGGGGTCGAGGGCGGTCACCTCCTGGTTGACGCGCACATCAAGGTCCAGCGCATCCCTCAACTTCTTCGGGGTTTGCACCTGAAGCGCACCCTCATTAGTGATTTCTCCGCCGACGAAATACGGAAGTCCGCAGTTTGCGTAGGAGACGTAGGGGCCTTTTTCAAGGACGATGATTTCACCGTCTTCGTCTAGGCGACGTAGCCGGGCGGCAGCACTCATTCCAGTGGCTACTCCCCCAACAACAACTGTGCGCATGTGGCAACACCTTTCAAAGTTGGAAACTCTGATTTGTATCTGTATTTAGAACCGAGAAAATCATACCCCGGGGGGTATGATCGCACCCTGTGTATTATCCCACCGACGAACTACCGGGTGGCAAGCGGATTGCGCCGGCGAATTAGGTTATTGGGATTAGGTCGTCCCCCCTCTTGTTCAAGAGATCAGGGGTCCTCCACCCATAAAAAAGGGCCGGGTGCCCAGCTCATTTTACTGAACTGGTCCCGGCCCATCATCAACTTCAGGATTCTTTAGTCGTGGGAGTGGCCCTTCAAAACCATTCTCATGATCGTGAGGTCAAATCCGACGAACTTGAACAGCTGAGGCACAATCGCCTGGCGTGCCTTCAGCGTTTGAGGTGTTGGCAGCGGAGCGGCGCTGAGGTCCGCAACTGGGCTACCCTCAAATTTCTCCACCTTTGTGTCTGTCTTCTCTGCGGTCATCTCTATCACTCCGGAATCATGAACCAGAAGGGGTTAGCCTTCGCTTTGTAAATGAACAGGTAGTGAAGCATTAGCTTCACCCAGTGGCCAGAAAGACCGATTTCCCCACGGGTGTCCTTGATGTCGCGGCCAGTCGGGTACTTCACGTAGTCGGGCACGACCGGCATCATGGTCATCGCGGCGGCGCTACCGGTGGTGAGGCCAGTTCCAGCGGAGGCAACACAGGCGGCACCCATGTTGGCCATGGAGGCAGAGACCGCAGTTGCGTTCGGATCCTTGATGCGCTTTGCAATCGTCTGTGCAACAGCCTTACCCATAACACCAGAGGGCATGCCCGTGCGTGGTGGTGCAGGGGCAATCATGGTGCCGTTGGGCGTCTGCAGTGGGCGGGAAATCTGGTGCGGAGGGGCAAAAGCGATTCCGACAGCAAACACGTTCGGGAACCCTGGTGCTTCATACGTCTTCGGCCAGTCCTCAGCGCGCCACTCTTCATACGGCTTCGGCGTGTAGTCGGCATCCACCTTCATGAATCCCGATGGGGCGAACATGGTGTCACTGATGTCAGTGCCGTCCGCGTCAAACGCCTTCAACGGAACGCCGCCGAACGGAGGAAGGAGCATCGCGAAGTCGAAGGACAGCTTATGTGTCTCCCCGTCTAGGGTTTCGTAGGTTATTACGCCTTCTTCGATCTTTTGGCAGGCCGTTCCCGTGATGGCTTCGACATTGCGTTCGCGGAACAGGGAGGCCGTCCATAGTTCCGAGGACGTCTCAAAGCCGCGTTCAATGAACGTCATGCCGTCAACGCCAAAGTCACCGAGCTGGGCTTCATTGGTCAAGAAGATGAGGCGGACCATGTCGCGTACGCCGGCCTTGCGAAGCTTGTCATCCACGTTGAACACGTATTCAAACGCGGCGCCCTCACAGGTACAGGTGCCGTGCCCGGTGCCGACCACGGCAACCTGCTTCTGGCCTTGGCGAGCGCGCTCAATCAGAGCGTCCAGCTCCTTCGCAGCATGCACTGCGTGATCAGCCGTGCAAACCGAAACGGTGAACCCTTCATCCGGTCCCAAGCCTGGCGTTGCGCCAAACCTCAACTGGGGTCCGGTGGCATTGATCAGGAAATCGTAAGGGATACGTGCGCGCCTGCCCTTCGATCCTTCCTCTGTCGATTCAACTTCAACGAAGGGAACGTCGACACCGTCGCCGCCGTGAGGCCAGATCTCAGTGGCCTTGGCCTGCACTAGGTTGATGTTCTTCTTCTTATAAACCGGAGCCAATGGAAACAAGACTTTTGAGGCAGGCATATCCCCAACGCCCACCCAGATATTGGATGGGATCCAGTTCCAGTCCCGGTTAGGCGTCACCACGGTGACGCTGTGGTCCTTACCTAGCATTCGACGCAAGTGCAGGGCAGCTGTATGCCCCGACACGCCTGCGCCCAACACAATAATGTTGGCCATGCGTATTCTCCCCTTTGATGCAGTACGCGTAAACAGGTGAGCAACCCTTCGCCACGCGGCGAAGGTCACCCTTCTAGGCTACACCCCTAGGGGTATCGTCGCCCTTGGATGTGCCTGCTCACCGCCGCTACATGCAAGGTTATTTCCAGAGTCGGATAAACCTCTGGGACTAAGGGACGATGTGGCCTGCGGCTCTGAACAGCTCATACCACTGCGCCCTGGTGAGATCCACCAGTCCCTGGGCGATGCTGCTCAGCCGCTCCGGGTTCGTTGTTCCCAGCACGACCTGAATGTTTGCCGGATGACGCGTGATCCAAGAGGCGACAATCGCTTCTGCGCTCACACCGTATTCCTCCGCGAGGCGGTCAATGACCTTGTTCAGTTCCTCAAATTCGGGGTTACCCAAGAAGGGTCCCTGGAAGAATCCTGCCTGATAGGGAGACCATGCCTGGATGGTGATCCCATTTACCCGGCAGTAATCCAGTATGCCCCCGCCATCGCGAACGATTGACTGGTCCGAGTGCGCCATGTTCATGGCAATGCCCTGGGCGATGATTGGCGATTCCGTGATGGAGAGCTGCAGTTGATTCACGACCAGCGGCTGGCGAACGGCTGTCTTCAGAAGGTCAATCTGGCGTGGAGTGTGGTTGGAAACCCCAAAGTGGCGAACCTTTCCGGAGTGGCGCAAATCGTCAAACGCGCGCGCAACCTCTTCTGGTTCGACAAGCGCATCAGGCCGGTGCAACAGCAAGAAATCAATGTAGTCGGTGTTCAGCGCCGCAAGCGACCCGTTGACCTGCTTCACGATGTGGTTGTAGGAGAAATCGAAGTACCCCTGATCTTTTACGATGCCGCACTTGGTTTGCAAGATGATCTCTTCGCGCTCCGCCTGGGACAGTTCCAATGCTTCGGCAAACCTGCGCTCACACTGGTGGTCGGAAGTGCCGTAAATATCGGCGTGGTCGAAGAAGTTCACCCCGGACGCCCTGGCGGCATCATAGAGGCCCCTAATGTCGTCGTCCGTTTTGTCGGAAATCCGCATCTGCCCAGAAATTACCGCGGGTGCAACCACTTCGGTTTGGGGTAGTGGGTAGGTTTTCATGAGAGTCCTCCGCATCGTTCGGCTATCCAAGAAATGTGATGTGATACCTAGACTCTAGGCCCAACAGGCTCTATGCGGTAATTCCTCCCCCACGTGAACCACCGATGCGCAGTGACGCCACGTGAACCACCGATGCGCAGTCACCCCACATGACCCGGCGGCAAACATCCCTTTATGCTTGAGGTATGCAAAAGACTAATGATGCTCTTCCCCCAAACCTGCCTGCCGTCAATGAGTTCTGGGGGGAGGCAGCCGACCAGATTGAGGCTCACTCCGATTCCGCGCTCTTCGGAGAGCAGACGGAGGCGGGCCTGTTCCCACCCGCGTTCCAGTTTTCCGATAACCGAGCTGAAGCGACACGGATGGCCCAGGAAGTTCTGAACGGGACCCGGAACAAGCTAACGACCCCACTGCACGACTTCACCGATCAGGGTCTGGCTCTTCCTGCACTGGGAGACATGGCAATTGTGTGTGACGGCAACGGTGACCCTGTAGCACTGATCTCAGACACCGATGTCCAAACAGAAGTGAAGGGCTCAGATCCACGCCACAAGATCGTGGTGGAGACCTTCATGATTCTTTTCCGCCGTTAGGACAGCTGATAGGACAGCCGGTCGGACAGGTGACTCTAGATGTGCCGAGATGGCTCGGCACGGATCAAGATGGCTCCAGATAGGCCAAGATGGCATAGCCATCTTTGGGGGCTCGCACACCATCTTGACCACTTCAGTGGCCGGCACCCGTTTCCTGAGAGCAGATATCGCCAAGGTGGCGCTTCGCCGAATGGGCTGTGGATCGTTGATGTTGTCAGGGTCGTGACTCGTCTGGACGGCGGTCGGGGTGGTTTCTGCTTTCTCCTTTGGTTCGTGC